>JBDTAT010000068.1:0-2788 GCA_039924505.1 Bryobacteraceae bacterium | reverse complement strand
CGCTCCTTTCGATTCCGAGCCACGACCGAGAGGGAGTGGTTGCTGTAGCGGCTCAACGGGCCTGAGGCGCGGCGCTTGCGATGGCGGGTGTTAACAGACCGCCGCTATGCCCGGCGCGGCGCGCTCCGTCCGCCAGTTGCGCGACCACCGTCTCGATCAGGCGTTCCACTCGGTCCCGGGTTTCCCGATACGCCGCGTCGTCTTTTCCGCCGGGATCGGTCACTGGAAAGTGCAGCACGCGGACGAGGACCGCGGGCAGGGAGCAGTGGCTCAAATTGACGATCAGATTGAAATTCGCGAGGTGGAACGCGTGGATGGACTTCGGGCAATGACCGTCGAGCGAAATACCGCGCTCCGCCATGACTCGACGAGTGCGGACGGAAACCCGCGGCGCAGGATCGAGTCCTGCGCTGCGCGCGTAGACAAGGCCCGCGCCGTAGGAGTTGGCGAAGGCCTCGGCCATCTGGCTGCGCGAGGAATTCGCGTAGCAGACAAAGAGCAGCCGCACTTGGCGAACGCCGTGGCGGCGGAGAGAACGAATAGCGCGGCGAACCCGGAAAGTTCCGAGCGCGGCCGGTACCATGCCGAGCGCGTCAACGAATCTGGCGCCCGCGAGACTGGCGAGCTGCGTCCAATCCGGTAGAGATAACGCTTCGTGTCGCGCATGATGTTGGAATTTCACGTCACGCAGATAGTGGCGCGCGGCCGGCAAGACTCGCACTCGGTTTAATCCGGTACACAGCTATCCGGACAATGTTAAAGTGTCACAGGATGAGCACAGCCTTGGCGCAAGCACGCGAAAACAGCAACGCGGGGCGGGCGCAGTGGGTCGCGTTGAGCCTGCTGGTGGTGTCGATCTGCATCAATTACATGGACCGCGGCAACCTTTCGGTGGCCGCCCACCAGGTCAGCGTGGAATTACATCTGGATGCTGTCTACACCGGCTTGCTGCTGTCCGCGTTTTTCTGGAGCTACGCCAGTTTCCAGGTGGTCTCCGGCTGGCTGATCGACCGCTATAACGTGAACTGGGTCTACGCCGCCGGGTTCCTGCTATGGTCGGCGGCGACCGCCATGACCGGCTTGACGCGCACGTTCGTAGAGCTATTTGCGTTGCGGCTGCTGCTGGGGATGAGCGAGTCGGTCGCCTATCCCTCCTATTCTAAGATTATCGCCTCCGGATTTCCGGAGAAACAGCGAGGTCTGGCGAACTCGCTGATCGATGCCGGCTCGAAGATCGGGCCGGCCGTGGGGATGATAGCCGGCGGCCTGATTCTGGCAAGTTTCGGCTGGCGCACGATGTTTGTCTCCATTGGCGGGATCAGTCTGCTGTGGCTGATTCCGTGGGTGTGGGTAATCCGCAAACCCGCGGTGGCAGCACCCATTGAGGCGCTGGAACCTGGGCGGCTGGAACCAACCGTGGCGCCGAACGGACCGGCGCCGGGTTATTTGCCGGGCTTCAGAGACATCCTGCTCCAGCGCGAGGCGTGGGGCACGTTTATCGGCTTGTTCGCCGGCAACTATGCCTGGTATTTCCTGCTGACGTGGCTGCCCTCCTACCTCATCATGGAGCGGCACTACACTACCCGAATGATGGCCGTCTACGGGTCACTTCCGTTCTGGGGCGTGGCCTTGTCGGCAGTAGTCAGCGGCTGGCTGTCGGACAGATGGATCGCGCGCGGCGGCTCGCCCACCCGCGTGCGCAAGACCTTCGCCGTTGCCGGGCTGACACTGGGAACGCTGATGCTGCCCGCCGCCATGGTGAAAAATCCGGTCGGCTCGATGGCGTTGCTCATGTCTGCGTGGCTGGCTTACGGACTGTTCTCTTCCAACATCTGGGCGATCACCCAGACGCTCGCAGGTCCGTTGGCGGCCGGCAAATGGACCGGTCTACAAAACGGAATCGGTAACCTGGCCGGCGTGGTAGCGCCGGTGGTCACTGGGCTGATCGTGCAACAGACCGGAAAGTTTTTTTATGCGTTTGTGGCGGTTTGCGCTGTTCTGTTAGTGGGAGCGGCTTCCTACCTGTTCGTCGTCCGGCGCGTGGAACCTGTCGAATGGGGAGTAGGGCCGCTAAATTAACAAAACTTACGAAACGTTCCCGTTTCGAGCGTCGTATAATTAATGTCAGAGTGGGTCGAGTACTAAACGTACTCGTTTTCGCCTAAGAGTTCGGCTTGCTGTATCCGCAAGGAAAGGGCGAGCCGGGACCGGTGAGTATCTTCCTCCGAGTACTCACCGGCTTTCTATTTACTAATCCTTGGGAGGGAAAAACAACTGGGGTAAAGGTAATCGGGATGCTACGTACTACGGGGTATTTCCGGTACTGCTTGGACGAGCGGAGGGCACTCTGAAGGGTAAGGCACCGATGGGGCGCACGATACCTATCGGATATCGCACGCCCGCCATCGAACACGACTAACGAACGCGGCTGAAACGAGTACTGACGCCGAATGCGGCCAATGACAGGATACCGAGCAGGCCAATCAACGGGACTGGGCTTCCGGTATGCGGTAGCTCCGCGGCAGGCGCAGGCTGCGCCTGGGCGGGTTCAGGTTCCTGAGCCTTCGGCGGCTCGTTCTGGGCAACTTCCTGTTGCGGTGGCGCCGGTTCCGGCGCGGTTACCGCCGCGGCAGTTTCAGTAGCAGCGGGAGCCGCAGGGGCGGCAACCGGCTCGGTGGGTGTATAGGTCTTCGCGTCCAGCTCAGTGTCATTTCCACTCTGGTCCACGGCCTTCACGGGAGCTGTCTTCAAGTCGGCAGCACTCGTATCTTCGATTTCCGGGACGGTG
>JBDTAT010000067.1:0-4314 GCA_039924505.1 Bryobacteraceae bacterium | reverse complement strand
GGGCATTTTTCTTCCAGCGGTTCGTCGGGCTTCTTCTGCTCGCCGCCGATTTTCTTGGTGGTTTTGCAATCCGGGTAGCCGGAGCACGCATAGAACGTGCCGAACCGACCCTTCTTCAGCACCATCGGCCGGCCGCAATTTTCGCAGTACTCCTCCGCGCCCTGTTCGGTCAGGTCGGCTTTGTCGACATCCGGCAGATCCACGGTCAGCTCGCGCGTATTGGTGCATTCGGGATAGCCCGTGCAGGCGATGAAGCTGCCGTGCCGGCCCCACTTGATGACCATCGGCTTGCCGCACTTGTCGCAGACCAAGTCGGTCGGCTTCTCCATGCGCTTGATGTCGGTCATGTGGCGCCCGGCGTGCTCCAGCGCTTTCAGGAAACGCTCGTAGAACTCCGCCATCGCCACGCGCCAATCGATTTTGCCGCCCTCGATGTCGTCCAGCTTCTCTTCCATCGACGCGGTGTAGGTGACGTCGAACAAATCGTGGAAGCTTTCGAGCAGCAGGTCGGTGACCACCATTCCCAGCTCGGTGGGGATGAACTTGCCGCCCTCTCTTTTGACGTACTCGCGCTCCTGAATAGTGGACAGGATCGACGCGTAGGTGGAAGGCCGGCCGACGCCATCGGCTTCGAGTTCCTTCACCAGCGTGGCCTCGGTGAAGCGCGGGGGCGGCTCGGTAAAATGCTGCTCCGGGTCGATGGACTTCAGCTTCAGCAATTCGCCCTCGGTGACGGCAGGAAGCTTGTGCTTCAGCTCCTCGTCGTCGTCATCCTTCTGATCCTTGCCCTCCTCGTAAACTTTCAAATAGCCGTCGAACTTCGGCACGGAGCCGGTGGCGCGGAATAAATAGGTTGCGCCATCTTTCCCCTTGGCGGCTACGTCGATGGTGGTCTGGTCGAAAACGGCCGGCGTCATCTGGGACGCGACGAAGCGCATCCAGATCAGCCGGTACAACTTCATCTCATCTTCGGCGAGATATTTGGCGACGGTTTCGGGCGCGCGCATCGCGGAGCTGGGGCGAACGGCTTCGTGGGCGTCCTGCGCGTCTTTCTTACTCTTGTAGAAATTGGGCGTTTCGGGCCGGTATTCCTTGCCGAAGCGGGTTTCGATGAGGCCGCGGACCTCGGCGAGCGCGTCCTGGGAGACGCGCGTCGAGTCGGTACGCATGTAGGTGATGAGACCGACCGAGCCTTCCTCGCCTAGCTCGACGCCCTCGTAGAGGCGCTGGGCGATAATCATGGTGCGCTTCACGCTGAAGCGAAGCTTGCGCGCCGATTCCTGCTGCAGCGTGGATGTGATGAACGGTGGTACCGGGTTACGCCGCTTTTCGCGCGTCGAGACCGAGTGAACATTGAACTCGGAGTTTTCAAACTGGCTGATAAGCGCCTTGGCTGTGGTTTCGTCGCCGATTTCAACGTTCTCGTCGTTGCGCTTGGTCAAGTGGGCGCTGAGCTGCGGCGGCTTCTTCGCGCTAAGGTTGACGTCGATGCTCCAGTACTCGCGTGTCTGGAAGGCGCGGATTTCGCGCTCGCGGTCTACGATAAGGCGCAGCGCGACGGTCTGGACGCGGCCGGCGGAGAGACCCCGGCGCACTTTATCCCAGAGCAGGGGCGAGATTTTATAGCCCACCAAGCGATCGAGCACGCGGCGGGCCTGCTGGGCCTCCACCAGGTTGATATTGACCGTGCCCGGTTCCTTGAACGCATTCTGGATGGCGTTTTTGGTGATTTCATTGAACATCACCCGGTAGAAGCGCGGTTTCCCGTTGGTCTTGCCGGTGAGTTCTTCCTGCAAGTGGTAGCAGATGGCTTCGCCCTCACGGTCGGGATCGGCCGCCAGGTAAACCGAGTCGGCGATCTTGGCCGCCGCCTTCAATTCCTGGATCAGTTTCTTTTTACCCTCAATGATTTCATAGCTTGGTTGGAAGTCTCTGTCGACATCGACAGCGAGGTCCTTCTTCGGTAAATCCTTAACGTGGCCGAGCGAGGCCTTCACGAGAAAGTCTTTGCCGAGGTACTTGCCGATAGTTTTCGCCTTCGCCGGCGACTCGACGATGACGAGATTTTTAGCCATATGGATTCGAAAGTGTAATTCGCCGTCCGGATTGGAACCCGGATCGGAACGGACACCGAAATCTTAGCTCAATTGGGAGTGCGGTGGCTACTCCGCCCAGATTTTGACGAAGTGCTTGCCCGGCAACTGGCGTATTAAACCCAGCATTTCCAGCTCAAATAGGGCGGCAATTACTTCGGACGGGGAATGGCCCTCAAGCGATTCCAGCAGGGTGTCGAGCTGTATCCCGGCATCCTCCTTTAAGGTAGCAAGAATCTCCCGGCCTAACCCAGCCGCCGGCCCTAGAGGAAGAGATGCCTGGGCGTCGGCGGAAGATGCAGCGTCGTTTAACTCGTTTGCCGTCAGTCGATTGCGACCGTCAACGATGAGTCGGCGGCGGTCTTCCGGCTTTAATTCCACCACCACATCGTTCCATTCCTGGACCAGTTTGGCCCCTTGCTTGATCAGAAGATTCGGGCCCCAGCTCACCTTGGAAGTGATGTTCCCGGGCACGGCGAAGACTTCCCTGCCCTGGTCGGTCGCGAGCTTGGCCGTGATTCCCGAACCGGAATACTGGGCGCCTTCGACGACCAGGACGCCGAGGGTCATCCCGCTGACGATGCGGTACCGTATCGGAAAATTCTGCGGGAACGGCGGGGCGGACATCGGGAACTCCGAGACCAGAAGGGCCTTTTCCGCGAGTTCCTCGGAGAGCTTGCGGTTTTCGGCCGGGTAGACCAGATCGAGGCCGCAGCCGAAAACGGCTATCGTGTTTCCGCCGACCGCCAAGGCGCTCTTGTGGGCGGCAGTGTCGATGCCGCGCGCCATGCCGCTGACGATAGTGAGCCCGGCGTTGGCCAGGTCGCCTGCCAGCCGCTCGGTGGCGGCGTTACCGTAAACGGTCGGGCGGCGGGTACCGACGACGGCAATCATAAGAGTTTGGAGCAGCTCGAGGCGGCCTTTAGCGAACAGGACGACCGGAGGATCGAAGATTTCACGGAGGCGCGGCGGATAGCGCGGGTCGGAGATCGGGACGGCGACGGCGCCGAAATCCATCATCTTTTGTTGCTGCTCGACGGCTTCCTCAAACGTGCAGCCGCTGGCGACGCTTTGGGCGACGCTGCCGGGGAGGCCCTGAGCTTCGAGTTCCGCACGCGACGCCCGGAAGATGGCCTGCGGCGTGCGAAGCCGCTCAATGAGCTGGCTGGCTTTCCGGGTGCCGAGGCCGGGGACGAGCAACAGGGCGATCCAGTGCAGTTCTTCTTCCTTGGAAAAGGGAGGGCAGGCGGAGAGCATCTCTCTAGCATTGTGCCGGGAGCCGGGGGAGAATCTCAGGCGGGAACTCCCGAAACCAGCTTCAGCGGCCATCCGTCCGCGCCCGATTTCGCAACATTCACGGTGCTACATCGCCGCACCAGTTGGCGCCAGTACACGCCTCGATCGGCGACCCCCAGAGGCACCGCTCTTTGACAGGATTCGATCGGACCCGCCGGTGCAACGTCCTCGAACGCCGTGCAGCTTGCTCCCGGAAAGCATTCGAAGCAGCCGGTGATCGAGAGGCAAAAGCGGTGTTACGCCGGGCTGCCCCGATGCGGCGGGAGTTGATCAAGGCTATGGAAATGTCTTCGTCCCGGGCCCGCCAGTGGACGCCGGCGGCGCCGATCTGCCGCCAGTACGGCATGGAGCGCAACGGCCGGAGACGGAACTAACGGATAACGCGCCGGTTCCCTCCGTCTGCCGGCGGTAGCCGACCCGCACGAATCTTATGATCTCAGACAGTTCATTATTGCGAAAGTCAGCCGCCGGAGGAGGCCGCCAGCATCCAGATGAGATACGCTGTACATTATGTCGAACCGCGTAACTTCATTGGCCGTCCTGGCCGCGTCGTTTTGCGGCGCAGGATGGGCGGCGGAGTATGTTGGCTCCGCGGCCTGCAAAACCTGCCACGCGGAAATCTACACGCGTTGGGCGAAGACGCGGATGGCGAATGTGGTGCGCGATCCGCGCGAGCATCCCGATGCGATCCTGCCCGATCTGTCGAAACCAAATCCGCTGGTCACATTCACGAAGGACGACATCGCGTTCGTCTATGGGAGCAAGTGGAAGCAGCGCTACTTCACCAAAATCGGCGGCGATTATTTTCCGCTGCCCGCGCAGTGGGACATCACGCACCAGAAGTGGCTGCCGTATTTCGCCAAAAACGGGAGCGACTGGTGGACCGCCGTGTATCCTCCGGATAATCTGAAGCGTCCGACCGGGC
>JBDTAT010000066.1:0-7899 GCA_039924505.1 Bryobacteraceae bacterium | reverse complement strand
ACGCGCCAGTTCGTGCCACGCGAGGACTTTGCGCCAAGGGTGACAACGGCGTTCCACTGGGCGGGCATTTCGCTGATGCCGAGCTTCACGGTGCGTGAGACGGGGTGGGGATCGTCGTTTCAGAATGGCAGCGTAGTGGGCGCAAATATCCTGCGCAACTCGCGGCAGGTGGATGTGGACTTGATTTTGCCGTCGCTGGAGCGCACGTTCAAGGCGCCGAAGTGGATGGGCGATAAAGTGAAGCACGTGATTGAGCCGCGGGTCAGTTATCACTACGCCAACGGGATCGGCACGTTCAACGATTTGATCCGTTTCGACGAGACGGAACTGCTGTCGAACACGAATGAAGTAGACGTGTCGGTAACCAACCGGCTCTACACCAAGAAAACCGGCGGACAGGTGAATGAGCTGCTGACATGGACGGTGGCTCAGAACCGGTATTTCGATCCAACGTTCGGCGGGGCGGTGGTGGCGGGCCAGCGCAACGATCTGTTGACGACGGCGTATCTGACGGGTTTCGCGTTCGTGGACGGCCCGCGGAACTATTCGCCGGTAAGTTCCGAGTTCCGGCTGAACTACAAGGTAAACCTGGATTGGCGGACGGATTACGATCCGTTGCGCGGACATATCGTCAATAGCAACTTCAGCGCCGACACGAGATTTTCGGATTATTTCTTCAGTTTTGGGAGCAGCCAGATCCGTAGCAATCCGTTGGTGTTGTCGCCCAGCTCGAACCAGATCCGCGGGACGGTGGGGATTGGCAACGACAACCGCAAGGGATGGAACGCGGGCATGAGCGCTTATTACAATCTGCGCCAGCATCTACTGCAGTATACGACCGTGCAGGTGACTTACAACACGGATTGCTGCGGGCTGAGCGTGCAATTCCGCCGCTTCAACATAGGATTGCGCGACGAGAGCCAGTTCCGGGTGGCGTTCGCGGTGTCGAACATCGGGAGCTTCGGGAACCTGCGGCGGCAGGACCGGACGTTCTGAGGGCGGAGGCGGATGGTGGTGCGCGCCGCACCTATGCCTTAGTGGGCCTGGGCGGACTCTACCTTGTCGCCTTGAATCCACCGGAGAATGGTCTCGTATTCCACCGACCCCTTGGGCCACCGGACGCCGCCGCCGTGCGACAGTTGCTTGGACCCCACGACGCCTTCGGATTCCGCCGTCGATGTCGGTTTCCGCAGGATCAGGCTGTTCTCCGGGTCGGCGGTGTCCACGACGTTCATCACGGTGGACCACGTTGCGTTGAACAGCGTGTGCGTCACGTGGCAGTTCGCGCAGGCGTAGCCGTCCTTGCCTTTTTTATGCAAGATCGGCTCCACGTACAGGCGAAAGTACGCCTCATCCAATTTTGTTTGCGGGCGCTTGGCGGTCGAAACGGCCGCCACTTGCTTCGGGTATTTTGTCGAACGGCGCGGCGGTAGGAATGCGGCCACCACCTCGTGGGCATCGGGCATGGTCTTCAACTTGGCGAGCAACTCCGCTTGATCGCCGCCTTGGCCGCCGGCCAGTTTGTTCACCGCCGCAAAAGTCGTTTCGCGCGCGATGAGCGAGGCGCGTTCCGCCAAGCGCCGCATTTCGGGGTCCTGCGAATCGAGCAATGGCAGGAGGGCTTTCGACAGCAGGTTTGCGCTGGTCCCAAAGAAGGCGATCTGCTCGATGTCGTTGCCGATGCGGCTGTAGATCAGCGGGCCTTCCTTCGATAGATCCGCATTCAAATCGTACACGTCGCCGCGCCGCAACGGAAGATCCGCCAGCGCCGCCAGCAGCGTTTTTTTCTGCGTGTCCCCGCCGTTGGTCAACACGGCCGCGAACTTTTGCGCCAACTGCGCCTCTACCGCCAGACGTCCGCGGATGGCCCGGTCGCGATCCTCTTCGCGTCCCAGCAGCGGGACCCAATTGTTGTAGAGGTATCGAATGTTTTCATCCGCCAGATTGTATACAGCGGCCCGCAAATTCTCTTCTATCCAGGGATGCTGCGGCTGCCCGATTTCAGCCAGCACGGTGTCTTCAATCCGGCCGCGCACCGCCGGATCGGCGTTCCAGAACCAGCTTTGCCACAGGCCCTTCACGGCCTCCATCCGCACGGCCAGCACGGGATCGGAAGTCATTTTTTCGAGCGCCGCAATGGCGTCATCGCGCCGCGCGAGCGCCGCAAAGTGATGCGCGAACACGCGGGCCGCGCCCCACCGCGTCCGCGCATTGGCGGACGACATGGCCGCCAGCAGCGGAGCGGTTGGCTCGGCCGTGTGGCGGCTATAAATCTGCCGCAGGCTCCACGCCGCGGTGCGCTGCACCAGCTTGCTTTCGTCGCCGAGGAGGGAAACCAGAGTAGCCGCCGTCCGCGGTTCGGCCACGCGCCCCAGCGCCTCGGCCGCCGCCTGGCGGATCAGCACGTCGTCCGAACCACAGGCCGCTTCTATCTCGTGCATCACCTTCGGCGACGGAGCGTCCCAGATCTGGTCGAGCGTATTCAGCAATTCCACCGGATTTTCCGGCAGTTTCTCCGGCTGCGCGGAGCCCCAGCCGCTGGGACGCGCCGCGCGCGGATAATACGCGCTCAGGGCCAGCACCGCGAACTGGGTCTCGCGGAACGGCGTACGGAAGTTCTCAAACGACTGCTTTGGATCGAACCAGCCACCGAAATACTGCTGCCGCTTCAGCAGATATTGCAGCCCTTTTTGCACCTGCGGATTATCGCGCGGAATACCGGCCGCCGACAGCGCCCACAGAGCGTGGCCGGTCTGGAACTCCACTTCCGCGGCCGCCGGGTCGAACTTCATCGACCACTGCCCGTCGGGCCGCTGTAGAGACAGAATGCGCGCCGCATCGGAGGAAATCCGGTCCTTGTATTTAACCGGGTCGATATCGGCGAGCGCCAACGTCTGGTAGCACAGATCGATCATGTTCTTCACGGGGCCGGTCGCGATCATGCCCGGAATCCGCGCGTCGTGCGTCGTGGTCCACGAATACCAGGCCACTTCGTAGGTGCTCACAATCGGCGTATTGCCGTTGGTCTCATCCGGCGGCAGATCCTTGCGCCCCGCGTAGTAAATGTCCAGATATTTCGCGATGGCCTGGTGATACGCCGGGCGCGGCTCGCGCGAAATTTCATTTTCAAACATGGACGTTAATTGCGACATGCGGCTCAGCACATTGGCGGGCGCGGAGATCACGCGCGCCCAGACCGCACCTACATTCTCGAATCCGTAGAACGGCCGGGGATTGTTGTAGAAGCGGTCGCTCAAAAACTTCAACTGGGCGCGCTGGACCACCGCATACCCATGCGCCGACGCGTACAACTGCGCACGCTGCGAAAAGTGGCTCACATGGCACGCTACGCAGAGCGACGTCTCCTGATGGACGCTGGCCACGCGGTCGAGCCGGCCGCCGCGCCGGGGCGTGTTCGCGAACCACGAATCGCCCGCGCCCATGATGTAGTCCACCGCGGTTTGCACGGCCTCTTGCGGATCGCTAAAGGGCGGCGGATTGTAGAGACGCGTCCGCAGCTTATATTCCGGATGATTGGAGCGGACGCGCACATAGTATTCGCCGGCCTCGCTGAACGTGCGCGGCGCGAACTTATTGCCCGGCAAGGCCTGCACTTCGTGCGGAATGGCCACCGGGTCCTGGCCATCCGTGAATTCCTCCAGTTTGCCGTTCAGCGCGCGGAACACCGACACATCCACCGGCAAATCGTCGCGGTCCATCAGCTCCAGTTGAAAGAACACCAACTTCGGCCGGGCGCCGTCGAAATGAAATCTGTACCAATCCTCGCCCATCGCGCCTTCAATCGCCGATTTACGCGAGGTACCCGGTACGGGCACGTAGTCCATCGTGTCACCGGAAGCAAATACCGTCTTGCCCAGTTCCATGGGACTGGCGTCTTGCCAACGGTGATTGACGCCCGCATCCAGTGCGGTCGAGGCCGGCCACCGGTTTACCAGCAAATGAAATTGCGCCGAAACGGTTCCCGCCACGGTTACTTTCAACACCGGACGGGTGGCGCGGGCCACATGAAAGGGCGCATAAAAATCGGCATCGCCCGCGTGCAGTGTCTTCGACGCCAGCACCGTCCCGCCGTCCGAGAGGGCGACCTGGATGCGCGCGTCCGGCGGCAGCGCGCCCGGCGCCTTCACGGTGTAGAGGAGGCTGTAATTTTCGCGCGGGCTTAGCGACGGCAGGCTAACGGTTCCGGTTCGGATTACGCCGGCTTTCGAGACTACTTCCGGAACCGAATACCGCGGGGTACGGGCAAATACAAATAGGGAGGAACCAAGCAAAAGGAGGGTTGCGATACGAAAATTCATGACTCTACTTCGACAGATGCCCCTTTCCGGAGA
This sequence comes from Bryobacteraceae bacterium, assembly GCA_039924505.1. Taxonomy (GTDB): domain Bacteria; phylum Acidobacteriota; class Terriglobia; order Bryobacterales; family Bryobacteraceae; genus JBDTAT01. Next base: position 3,547 of record JBDTAT010000066.1, on the reverse strand, counting down.
TTTGTTTGCCGGCCTTTATTTAAGCACTGGTCACGAAATAACCATGGGAACCGCTCCGAAGCCGGCGCAGCCGGAATTAAACAGGGGCGCTGAGAAGCCTTGGGCAACCGCTCCCTAACCCGGCAGAACCGGAACCAACAGGGGCCGTGAGAAGCTTTCGGCAACCGCTCCCTTACGGTCACGGCTCGGAATGGACCGGTCGCGAGTCGGTCGGCGATTCCGATGGTGGGAGATGGCATGGTTATTTAGTGACAGACGCTACGCCGGCAGGCGCGCCCTTTGCGCTGGTGAGTTGCACAAACATTCTACCGTGCGCCGTCATCTGTAGAATAGAGGCGTGGTTGTTTCCGAGGCGGATCTGAATGAACGGGAGGCGGCCGGGGCATTTCTGGCCAATGGCTCGGAGGAGTCGTTTCGCGCCCTGTACCGGGTTTTGTATGCCAAGCTGGTCCGCTATTTTATGGCCCGCGCTCTGTCCCAGGCGACCGCCGAAGAGCTAACGCAGGATGTCTTACTGACTATCTACCGGCGAGCCGGCACCTTGCAAAAGAAGGAGTGCTTTTTCGGCTGGCTCTTTAAGATTGCCGCCAATTGCCACCGGCGCCACCTGCGCCGCGCCAGGCGCGATGTGGAAACGGTGGGTCTGGATGCCCCGGAGTCAATCGGCTCCAAGCGCAACGACATCGCCGAACTTGATCGGGCGGCCGAGTTTCTGCATTGGATGGAGCTGCTGGAGCCAATCGAACGGCGTATCATGATGCTGCGATATGTGGAGGAACTCGGCTACCAGGAAATTGCCACCGCGTTGTCCCTGCCGCTTGGCACCGTGAAGTGGAAGATATACAGCGCCAAGGAGAGGTTGAGCGCCCAACTGGCGCCACAAAAGAGGGTTTTATGAGAGATACGTTTTCCGCGCGTGCCTGCAGCAGCTTCACCCACGAAGAGTGGGTCGAACATGCTTGCGGCTCGCTGCCGTCGAGCCGCCAGGCCGAAGTCGAAGCGCATATCGCCCGCTGCGCGGAATGCCGCGAGAAATCGGAAGAGCTGCTGTTGGTCGACCGGCGCCTGATTGCGGCCGCGACATTACTCCGCGAATCGCTGCCGGCCGTTAGTCCCGCCGCCAGTCAAGCGTTTGAAGAATGGATAAGGCTGGCGGCCGCGACACTCGATTTCGTTCCCCGGCGCCTGCTACGCCTGGAATTGTTCCTCACGCCGATTTGCGGGTTCCGTACGGCCGAACGGGCGATGCTAATCGCGGCGCGTCACGCGCTGGTCGAGTCCGTGGACTTGTTGACCGAGCGACATTGGGCTGCCTTCGTGAAGAGTCTTAGCGCGTTGGTGGGCGCGCTATGTGGCGAATTCGCCGGCGACCTGCTATGGCGCGTGGGTCAGACGGCCGCGTAAACAAATTTCGATGGAGATACTTTTGAGGGACACGCGCGAACGGGAGTGCGGAGCTAGATTGCGCCGGTGTCCGCGGGTCGAGCGCGCCGGGCACTTTGCGCTGTTTGCTAAGGGTTTTTCACGAAATTTCCAGAGCAACCGCTTCCTCACGTGCCCAGAGGGTGCCCAGGCTCGGTTTGGGAATCTGAGGTGGGACCGTGCGACGGATGTGAATTTTGGTCTGCCGGGGAACATGTGACAAGGAAGGCGCAAACGATTCGGGGCCGGCTGCGTGCGCTTTCGAGCCGCCTCACGCCTCGCGCAATCGGTGGTGCGGCGGTCGTTTCGCTCGCCGTTTGGACCGGCGTTCACACCGCCGCGCCCGGAGGATGGCTGGATGGCGTCAATATTGCAGAAGCCGCGGTCAAGGTGGTTTCAACGCTCGCCGCCTTCCTGGTGGCGCTGCTGCTGTGCTTGGAAATAGCCGGGGAATACCGGCGCAACGGGTGGCTCCGAGCGGCCTGGATGTGTCTGGCGATCTGCTCGGCCGTCTCGCTGGTCCGCAATTGCTTCGACACGCCGCTGGTCGATCTGGTTCACCCCGGCTACTGGACGAGCCAGTGGTCATCGGTCATGCGTGAAGTGCCGGCCGCCATCGCCCTGATGTTCCTGGCCGCTGGAATTCTTACGATGGCGGTCGCCTTCTGGCGCCTGGGCTTAGGCTTCGCGCTGCGCTGGTACGATGCCGCGGCGATGGGTGGGGTTTTCGTCGTGCTGGCTCTCATTCTGGTGTTCCGCAACGATCTTTCCGCCGCACACCTGCGCGATTCCGTGCCGCGGCAGGCGCAACTATTCAGCCAGGTTATGTTCGCCGTGGCGGCCGCGGGATCCATCGTGCTGTTCCGCATTGGCAAGCAGATGGGCGGTGGCCATCTGGCGCGCGCCATGGGCTGGATTATCGCTCACATTCTGCTCCGCGCCATCCTGGTCCTGGCAACCGCTGTTGAAGCGCATCTTCACTTGAAATCAGTCCACATTGATTTCGTCCACACGTTTCTGGGCATTGCTGCCTCCTGGATGTTCGCGCTCGCCGCGTCCTCCCGCGGCCAAGTCACCCACACTGCGGTCGAGCAGGCGGCGAAATGGGGTGTCACCGCCGGCAGCCCTCCCGTGGATGCCATCGCCTAGTGGGCGCGCTGGGCCCTCAAAAAAATTAGAGTTTACAAACAATCCTGTCAATCGCGGTATCTGTAGGGCAGTATCTGGGATATCGCGTGCTCAGCCGCATGCAAGACTTTGGGGGATTGCTATATGAGATTTCGTGCCGCCGCCTGGTTGGCGCAGTTCTGTTTTGCGCCGATCGCCTGCTTTGTCCTGGTAGCGCCAAGCCACGCGCAGGTGCTCTATGGCTCGATCACCGGCAACGTCACCGATGCCACCGGCGCCGCGGTTCCGGCGGCGAAAGTAGAGGCGGTCAACACCGCTACCGGTGTCGCCAAGCAAACTACCGCCGACGATCACGGCATCTATCTGGTCAGCGATCTGCAGACGGGCACCTATAAGGTGACGATCTCGGCGGCCAGCTTTGCCACCGTGGTGCAGACCGGCGTAACCTTGGAGGCGAATACGGTCCGCCGCGCCGATGCCCGGATGCAGGTGGCGCAAGTCAATCAAACCGTTACGGTGGACGCTTCGGCGCCGGCTCTGCAAACCGACCGCGCCGACGTCAACTCGCAAGTCAGCCAGGCGCAGCTCGCCAATCTGCCCCTCAGCGGCCAACGCGTATTTCAGAGCCTGTATAAATTCGTTCCCGGGTCTACTCCGCCGGCCGGATCGCACTCGGAGGCCGGCAATCCGCAAGGGGCCTTGGGGGTGAACGTCAATGGCGTTTCCTACAACAACAACAACACCCGCATCGATGGCACCACCGATCTATACCCCTGGCTGCCGGAAATTGTCGCCTACGTTCCACCGGCCGACGCCATTGAGCAAGTGAGCGTTGAAACCGCCACCTTCGACGCCGAACAAGGCATGGCGGGCGGCTCGGCGGTGAACGTCGCCATCAAGAGCGGAACCAACCAATTCCACGGCAGCGGCTGGGAATACAACACTGTCAGTGCTCTGAAGGCGCGCAACTTTTTCTATTACGGCACCAACAACCCGA
>JBDTAT010000065.1:0-5037 GCA_039924505.1 Bryobacteraceae bacterium | reverse complement strand
TGGATAGCAGCCTGTTCGCGGTCCCGGTGACGTATGCGCTGGTGAAGCTGCTGGCCGTTTAAGGACGGCCGCTCGCTTAGGGTTTGTGCTGAAAAGCCATCGGCAACCGCTCCGTTTAAGACGCGGTCCAAATAATTGATCCCCGTGATCGGCCCTCCGCATCTTCATCGCCTTTGGTGGCCCGAAGGGCCATGCGGCACTACGTGACGGTCGCGCCTCGGTTGCAATTCGTGGAAGTTCGAGGCGCTCTCGGCGTGCGCTGAAAGCCCGTGGACATTTTTAGGCAAGAACCGAACTACGCAGGCGCGGCTACTGAATGGTGCGGGTCTTCCGGTTCATGTAGTCCATCAACAGGTGGCGGCCCAAGTTGTGGGGAACGGTGAAATAGGCTTTGCCGCGGCACATCTCGGTGACCTTTTGGACGAAACTCATCAGGCCGAAATCGCTCGACAACATGAAGGTGTTGATGACGATGCCCTGGCGTTTGCAGCGGCTGACTTCTTCGAGTGTGCGGCTGATGACAAGCGGGTCCAGGCCGAATGCGTTGCGGTACATGCGGCCGTCTTCCAGGGTGAGGGCCGAAGGCTTGCCATCGGTGATCATAATAATCTGCTTCATGTCCTTGTTTTCCCGATTCAGCAGGCGCTGCGCCAGGATGAGACCGTCGCGGGTGTTGGTGTAATACGGGCCGACTTGCACGCGCGTGAGTTCGGACAGGCGCAACTCCTCGGCCGAATCGTGGAAGAGCACGCAGCGCAAACTATCGCCGGGATATTGGGTGCGAATGAGGTGCGCGAGCGCGAGTGCGACTTTCTTGGCGGGAGTGAAGCGGTCCTCGCCGTATAAGATCATGCTGTGGCTGCAATCCAGCATGAGGACCGTGGCGCAGGAACTGTGATATTCGGACTGATGGACGTGCAGGTCCGGGTAATCCAAGTCGAGCGGAAGCTTGACGCCGCCGCGCTTGATGGCCGAGAACAGCGTCTGGCTGACGTCGAGGTTCAACGTGTCGCCAAATTCGTAGCGCTTCGCTGCGCCGGAAGACTCGACACCGGTGGCCAGGTCGCGCGTATCGTGAGCGCCGAAACTGGATTTGCCGAGCGAGCCTAGCAGATCCTTCAGAGATTTGTATCCGAGAAAATCGACGGACTTATCGGTGACGTCGATCTTCACGCGCCGATCGCTGGAGCCGATGCCGCCGGGCTGGCCGGAGAGTTCGGAGGGTTGCGGATCGGCCGTCAAGTAGCCTTCATCCACCAGCTTCTGAACCAGCCGGTTGAGCAAGTCGTTCATTTGCTCCGGCGGCATGGCTTCGAGTTGGCGCTGAATGCGAGCGGCGTCATCGCCGTCAAACAGATCGCCTTGCTCGAGCGCGCGCAGAAGGGCTTCTTTCAGATCTTCAAGCGTATGTTGGTTCCACTCGCTGAACTCGGAATACTGATTTTCGTAGCCGCTTTGGAGGAAAAAATCGGCGAGCGCTTTCAGCAGATCTTCGGCGGAGAGGCCGAAGTCGTCCCCAATATAGCGGGAGTAGCTGATGCGTTTCATACCAGGTGACGCTTGGATTTGGAACGAGGCTCCTCGGGAGCGGACGGCTCGCGTTTGCGCTCCTCCGTGGTGAAACCGACTTCCTCGCTGCGGCTGATGCGGCGGTGGGCATAGAGTCCTTCGAGTACGAATTCAGCCGCGGAGGCGCGAACGGCGTCGGGCTCGCCGGCCCCCAGGCCGAGAGCGCCGGCTTTTTCCATGAGGCCTTGAATGGGCGCGAGCCGCCGAACCATTTCGGAGGCGGAGGCGGTTTCATCCAGGCGCAGAGTTCCTCCGAGATCGAACCATTGAATAATAGTGGACATGTTCACGCCATCGAAATAGCGGGTGAAGACTTTGCCGACGGCCTGGCGGATGAGATCGCGGGCTACGTTTTCGCCGCCTTTTAATTCGCCCTCATATTCAAGCTCCAGCTTACCGGTGATGGAGGGCAAAGCGGCGTAGAGATCGAGAACGCGTGGCGAGACGATGGCGTCGCGGGTGAGGAGCGCCCGCCGCTCGGCGTTCGAGACCATATTTTCGAGAGCCGAGATGGGCAGGCGCTGGCTGACGCCGGAGCGCTTGTCCACCTTCTTGTCGTCACGCGCGAGAAAGGCGAGCTGCTCGACCACTTCGCGAAGATAATCGGGCACGCGGAGTTCGATGGGCGAGACGCGCGCGGTCCAGGATTCCTGCCGTGTGATGGCGAGACCATGGTCGAGAATCATCGGATAGTGCGTGCGGATTTCGCTGCCGATGCGGTCTTTCAGAGGGGTGATGATTTTTCCGCGCGCGGTGTAATCTTCCGGGTTGGCGGTGAAGACGAGCAAGACATCCAGCGGAAGACGGACGGGGTAGCCTTTAATCTGAACGTCGCCTTCCTGCATGATATTGAAAAGGCCGACCTGAATTTTGCCGGCCAGGTCGGGCAGTTCGTTGATGGCGAAGATGCCGCGGTTGGCGCGCGGCAGCAGGCCGTAGTGAATCGTCAGCTCGTCGGAAATATTCTGTCCGGTGCGGGCCGCCTTGATCGGGTCGAGATCGCCAATCATATCGGCGATGGTCACGTCGGGAGTGGCTAGTTTTTCGACGTACCGCTGCTCGCGCGCGAGGTAGGCGATGGGAGTGGCGTCGCCCTGTTCCGCGATCAGGTTCCGGCAGGCGCGGCAGATGGGGCGATAAGGATTGTCGCGAATCTCGCAGCCGGCGATGTAGGGCGAGGCCTCGTCGAACAGACCGGTCAACAGGCGGATCAAGCGTGTTTTCGCCTGTCCGCGCAAGCCCAGCAGAATAAAATTATGGCGCGAGAGGACGGCGTTGACGACTTGCGGAATGACGGTGTCGTCATAGCCGATGAGGCCCGGGAAAAGGGCGTCGCCGCGCTGCAGTTTGACGATGAGATTGCCGCGAAGTTCGTCCTTGACGCCGCGGCCGGCAAGTTTTTCTTCCGGGAATTTGGACTTGCGGAGGGCGCCGAGAGTGGCGGGAAGATCCTTGTGGTGTGAACTCATGGCTTCCTGACGCGATTGTAGCAGGTGAGTCAGCGCGCCGTTTTCGCGGCTTGCGCACGCTCGGCGGCGAGTTGTTCGCGATAGTGTTGCTCGCTGCTATCGAGGTACGTCTTGTAGCCGGCGGGATCGATGAACGGATTCGGCTTTTCACCGGCTGCAAGGCGGCGGTATTTTTCGGCGCCATCGTAGACTCCGGCGTGCGAGGCGAGGAAGACGTCGCAGGGCAGCGCGCGGAGCGTTCGGAACGCGCGCCCGTACTCTTCGGCAATTTGCGGATATTTTGGATTGTGTACCAGAACCACGCCCGGGTTGATACTGGTGCTGCCGACGATTACGACGTTGTATTTCCTGCCGCCGTCGTCCGCCTGCATCGTCCACGTAGTGTTGCCGCGGGTGTGCCCGGGCGTCAGATGGGCGACCAGCGTAGTTCCGCCGAGCCGGACTTCATCGCCATCGTGCAGGATGCGGTCGATTTTGCAAGGCTTCCAGGAATTGTGGAAGCGGAAATCGCCTTTACCGCCGGTGGAGATTTCGTAGGCGTCGCCTTGCATGATCATGACTTGCGCGCCGGTCAATTGCTTCAGCGTGGCAAGTCCGCCGACGTGATCGTTATGGGCGTGGCTGGCGAGCAGGATCTTCACATCGCGCATTTTGAACCCCAGTTTCTCGACGCCGGAACGGATGATGGGCACGGTGTCTTCGTAGCCGCTGTTAATAATGATGTGGCCGGCGGGCGTGGTGACCAGGAACGAGGTGATGTCGGCCGCGCCGACCGAGTAAAGATTGCCCATGATGTGGTACGGGGGAAAGGGAGCGTTGCCGGCGGGTGGCGCGGCAGCCAGCGAGATCCCGGCGCCGAGCAGAAGGACGAACATGCGCATCTAGAGATTATACGGCGGGCGCGTCCGGCGAGTATTCGATTACGACGGCGGTGATATCGTCGCTGATGAGGCCGCCTTCGGTGAAGGAGTCGACGGAGGCGACGACGGCCTGATGCAGATCGGTAAAACTGGAGGAGGCGTGCAAGCGGATGATATCGCGGAGCCGGTGGGTGTCGTAGAATTCGTTGTCGGCGTTTTCCGATTCGGTCAGTCCGTCGGTATAGAGGACCAGTTTATCGCCCGGCTCCAATTGAGTTTGTTCCACTTGATAGGACGTGCCTTCCAGCATTCCGAGCGGAAGGCCGGTGGTGCGTAGGGACTGCACACGGCTGTCGCGGTGAACCAGAAACGGCGCGCAGTGGCCGGCATTGGCCCAGCTCATGCGGCCGGCGGAATTGACGGCGCAGTAGAAAAACGTGGCGTATTTTTCGCCCTGTGTGCGCTCATACAAAAAGCGGTTGATGCGCTGCATCATGTCGGCGATATCGAGCGGGCCGTCGGAGGCCAGCAGGAACGCCCCCTGGAGCAACGCGGCCAGCAGCGCGGAGCTGACGCCTTTGCCGGAGACGTCGGCGACGACGGCGGCCCAGGAAGCGTCGCCGGTGCGGCGCACGTCAAAATAATCGCCGCCCACCTGTTGCGACGGGATGCTGGAACCGGCGACGCGGAACCAGCCGGTGACGGGCAATTGGCGGGGAAGCAGATCCTTCTGGATGCCGCGGGCGACGTTAAGCTCTTCCTCAATGCGCTGCTTGGCGCGCTCCTCTTCCAACAGACGGGCATTTTCAAGGATGGTGGAGGCTTCGAGCGCGAGAGTCTGGAGCAGTTCGCGGTTGCCGGCGGAAAGATCGGCCGCGCCGCCGCGGGAGTCCATATAGAGCACTCCAACGGTGTCGCTCATGTTGGACGAGACGATGGTTTCTTCAACGTTTCCGGTGCGCACACGCACCAGCGGCACGCAGACGACGCTGCGCAGCTCCAGATGGGCGATGCTCGATTCCGGGTCGATGCCGGCGGCGCCGGAGGGGTCGAAGCTCATCGATAGCAGCTCGCGGCGCTGGCGGAGCGAGCGCTGAATGACGGTCATGGGCACGCGCAAGTCGGTTTTAGGCAGCGCG
>JBDTAT010000064.1:0-4035 GCA_039924505.1 Bryobacteraceae bacterium | reverse complement strand
AACCTGCCGGGCAGCCAGCGCGTCATAAACCAGTGGTTTCAGGTTTCCTGCTTCGCCCCGGCGCCGCCCTACAACTTCGGCAACGCCTCCCGCGGCGTGATCCGCGCACCCGGCCAAGTGAATCTGGACGCGCTAGTGGATCGCACATTCCGCCTCGGAGAGCGGTTCAATCTGGAGTTCCGCACTGAGTTTTTCAACCTCACCAACTCGGCCCATTTCGGCTCGCCGGGGCTCACCATCGGCACGCCGCAAGCGGGCGTCATCTCGTCCGACCGTTCGCCCAATCGCGAAATTCAATTCGCTTTACGCCTCTTGTTTTGAGACAGTCCGGCCGATATTTTCTGTGTGTTCGATGCGCCGCTTGCGAGAGGCCTATACTGGAAACTTACCCTTGATGTTTGGCCGCGCACAACGATCCGGATGGGCATGGCTCGTCCTGGCGTCCGCGCTTGGCGCCGCGATCGGCGGGATGGCGCAGGCGCAGACGCCTCCGCCTGCCGCTTCTCCCGCTTCGGCCTCCCCAGTTACGAGTCTTTCGCTCGATCAGGCGGTGCGGATCGCGCTGGCCAGTAATCAGACGCTGCGCGCACAGCGGCTGAACATCGACCAATCGCGGGCGCTGGAGATCACGGCGGGACTGAAGCCGAATCCGGTTCTCTCATTACTCAGTGAAGACTATCGAGTTTTCGCCCCGAGTAATCTCACCTTCGCCAATTTTCGGGATAACCAGTCGATGACCGATTCGGTTACATATTTGATAGAACGGGGCGGCAAGCGGCGCAAGCGCATCGCGGTAGCGCAGGACACCACTCGCAGCGTATTAGAGACGGTGGGGGACGCCGAGCGGCAGATCCGTTTTCAAGTGGCGCAGGCCTTTATTGGGGTGCTATTGGCGAACGCCAATCTGGACTTCAGCCGGCAGACGCTCAAGGAGTATACGCAGGAGGTCGAGATTAACCGGCAGCGACTGCGCGCCGGGGACATTTCGAACGGAGACTTCCTGAAGCTTTCCCTACAACAATTGCAGTTTGAGCAGGACGTCAAAACGGCGGAACTCGCGCTGGCGCAGGCTAAAACCACGCTGCGCCAATTGCTCGGATTCCACACGGTGGCCGAACGCTACGATGTCGACGGTTCTCTGGATCACAAAAAGCGCGTGTTCCTGCTGGACGAGTTGGAAAAGCAGGCGGTCGCAAGCCGGCCGGATCTTCGGGCGGCCGAAATCGGAGTAAAGGTAGCCGACGAGGGAGTGACGCTGGCGTACGGCAATCGCGCGCGCGATTTGACGGCGGAGGGCGAGTACACGCGGAGCGGCCCAATCAACGGAGCCGGCTTCGGCCTATCGATTGAACTGCCGGTTCACGACCGGAACCAGGGAGAAATCGCGAGGACCAAGTTTGCCGCTACGCAATCGCGCGAAGTGGAGGCGGCCGCGCGCGTTAGCGTGCTAACCGATGTCATCAACGCCTTCGAGGCGTACCGCAACAGCGATCAGGTAGTGTCGATGTACGAGAACGGTTATCTGGAGCAGTCCAGTAAATCGCGCGAGATCAGCCTCTATTCGTATCATCGCGGCGCCAGCACGTTGCTGGATCTGCTGGACTCGGAACGCGATTACCGCGCGGTGCAACTGGCCTACCGGCAGGCGCTGGCCGCCTACGACACCAGTCTGGAGCAAATTAATTCCGCCGTGGGGGCACAGGTCATTCCATGAAGCACATTCGTTGGCCGCGGCGCACTCTGCCCGCATGGCTTGGCATAGCGATGTTGCTCGCGGGCGCGCTGCTGGCGGGGTGCGGAGCTCGCCAGGGCGCCCGGTCGGAAACTCCGGCGGCCACTGCCGCATCTCCCTCCGCAACGGCGCCGGGCGGAGCCAGTTTGTTTACCGTTCCCGATAATCAGCTTGCCAACCTGAAACTGATTGAGGTGCAGCGAACCAGTTGGCCGGTGGTGGTGAACACCACTGGCACCGTCGATTGGAACAACGACCGCACCACCCCCGCCATCTCACAAATTGGCGGCCCGGTGGCGCGCATTGTGGCCGAGCCCGGCGACCTCGTGAAGCTCGGCCAGCCGTTGCTGTATGTTGCCAGTCCGGATGTCGCCACCGCCATCGCCAACTACCGGAAAGCCCGCAATCGTGAGGATTTCACCAAGCGCGCCATGGCCCGGGATCAGGACCTGCTGCAGCATGAGGCCCTGGCGGCAAAGGACTTTGAGAGCGCGCAGGCGGATTACAACGACGCCGTCACCGATGTTCAGGACAACCTGCAGGCGTTGAAAATCTTCGGTGTCACGCAACCGGAAATCGACGAAGCGGAGCGCCAGGGCATCGCTATCAGCCCACAGCTTGCGGTACGCTCTCCGATTGCCGGCGTCGTTGTGCAAAAGCTTGCGTCGCCGGGATTATTGCTGCAAGCGGGAACAACCGTTTGTTTCGTCATCAGCGACATTTCGTCGGTTTGGGTGCAAGGCCACATCTTCGACCGCGATTTGCCGTCCGTCCGCGTCGGCGACCTGGTGGAGGAACGCAATCCATCCATCCCCGCGGTGTTTCGCGGCGAAGTGGAATATGTCGGCTCAATGCTCGATCCGGCCACGCGGACCACGCCGGTTCGTATCGTCACCCGCAATCCGGGCGGACTTTTAAAGAAAGATATGTTTGTAGATGCCGTGGTGCATACGCGCACCAAGCGCAACATCCTGGCGGCCCCGCTTTCCGCGGTGCTGCATGACGCGCAAAACCAGCCATTTGTCTATGTCGAAGCGCAGCACGGCCGCTTTGCGCAACGCGCCATCACGGTGGGCGATGAGCAGAACGGAAGCACCGAAGTCGTGAGCGGGCTGAAGGAAGGGGAAAAGATTGTCTCCGATGGCGGCATCTTCCTGCAATTTGCGAATAGCTATTGACCCCGGACCCACCACGCCATGATTTCACGCTTCGTATCGTTCGCGCTCTCACAGCGCTTTCTGATTGTGATGGCGTCCCTCGCACTGATGATCTGGGGCGTGTTCGCCTTCAGAAAACTGCCCATTGACGCGTACCCCGATCTGTCGCCGCCGAACGTGGAAGTAATTACCCAGTGGCCGGGCCATGCCGCCGAAGAGCTGGAGCGGTTGGTTACCATTCCCCTCGAAGTAGAAATGAATGGCATCCCTAAGATCGAGGCCCTGCGGTCGGTGTCGCTCTACGGCCTCAGCGCGGTGAAGATGAATTTCGAATACAGCGCCGATCCCTATTTCGTGCGTGAACAGACGTTTGAACGGCTTGCCGACGCCACCATGCCGGCTGGGGTCACGCCGTCGCTATCCCCGTTATTCAGCCCCAGCGGCCTCATCTATCGTTATGTTCTGGTAAGCCCGGATCGCTCGCCACAGGATTTGAAAACTCTTGACGACTGGGTGCTGAACCGCAGGTATCGATCTATTCAGGGCGTGGCAGACGACTCCGGATTTGGTGGAACGGTGATGCAGTATCAGGTGCTGGTCGATCCAAATAAACTGTTCGCTTTTGGCGTCACGGTCCCGCAGTTCACGCAGCAGCTCGCCAATAACAATGCGAACTCGGGAGGAGGCTTTTATTCGCAAGGCGGCCAATTCTATTACATCCGCGGGCTCGGGTTGATCCGGAATACGCAGGATATCGGGAACATTGTCATCGCCGAACGCGGAGGCATTCCGGTCTACGTGAAAGATGTCGCTCAGGTGCAGATTGGCCATGCGGTCCGGCTGGGCGAATTCGGATACAAGAAAAATGACGACTCCGTGGAGGGCGTCATTCTGATGCGCGTCGGTGAGCAGGCGCAGGTGATTCTCAAAAAAGTGGAGGAGATGACCGCGAACCTCAACAGCCACGTGCTTCCGCCCGACGTCAGAATTGTTCCCTATTACGACCGCAGCGAACTGATTGAGGAAACCACGCGCACGGTGGAGAAAAACCTGCTTCGCGGCATGGTGCTGGTGCTGATCGTCCTCGGGTTGTTCCTGTTCAGCGTTCGCACCGCGCTGATTGTTGCGGTTACCATCCCGTTCGCT
>JBDTAT010000063.1:0-9901 GCA_039924505.1 Bryobacteraceae bacterium | reverse complement strand
TTATAACTTGAGAGTACCGGGTTCTCGCCTGTCAAGTCTTCTTCGGTTCTGCAATGTGCATGGCGAGTTTTGATTGCTTGATGCTCAGATCGATCCACTGATCAACCAGGCGCTTGAATCGTTTGTGGGTCGCGATCTGGCGGCGAAGTTCCTTCACCCATTCCCGGCGCACATACTCCGTGCGGCTCTTCATCTGGCGGGTATAGCTGATCTGCCAGTAGGCCCCGGTGCGTTGTTTGAGGTCCTTGTACTGGCAGGTTAGCGAACCCGGGCGCATCGCGCCAATCTCCGGCAGCGCCTTCTTAATCCCTTCTATCCTCCGTTCGATCTGCTGCATTCGTTTTTCACTCATGCGGTCTCCTTTCGTTGGTAGGGCATGGCGCGGGAGCGGCTCATTCCACCGCCCCGTTTCCATGCCCCCCTATCAAACCGTGCGTGCCGTTTTCCGGCACACGGCTTACCGATGACCTTCTGGGTGTGGCTTGCGCCGGGTAGCGCACGGTGCCCCGCAACCGATGCAGCCCCATACATGCAGCTGGCTGGCGGTCCAAAAGGGTCGCTTCGTGGCCCGCTGCCCGCCCCGCCGGTAATGCCAGCGCAGGAGGCGGCGATATACGAAAACGTCCATCTGGTTGAACTCCCGGCCGGCATTCCCGGTCCGGAAATAGTTACCCCAACCGCGAAGCACGGGCGTTAGTTCCGCGATGACCTGCTTCACGTCCTGCCCGCTTTGCCGCTTGCTGGTCAACTCCCGCACCCGGTCCCGGAGTTTCTTCGTCGCCTGGGGGCTGGGCCACCGCTGCAGGAAATGCCAGCGAGGGTTGCGCGGTATGCTCCGCTTCTTGCGAAGCGTGCATCCCAGGAATACGAAGCTCTCTTTGCCGCGCCTCAAGTCCACTAGCCGCGTCTTCGCCGGATGCAGCGTTACCCCGAGCCGGTCCATCACCAGCCCGATCCGCCGGAGCGCTTCCCTGGCTCCCGACTCCGTGCGGCACATGGCCACGAAATCGTGGGCATATCGGATCAGTACCCCGAGCTGGCTACATCGCGCCGCCCAGATCCGATCCAACTTGTTCAGGTAGATGTTGGCCAACAGCGGCGAGATCACTCCGCCCTGCGGGGTTCCCGCCAGCGTCTCTCTTACCGTGCCATCCTCCCTCACTCCGGCTTCCAACCATTGGCGGAGCAACTTCAGTACCCTTCGATCCGAGATCCGCTCCTTCACCAACTCCATCAGGGTCTCCCTCTGGATGTTGTCAAAGTAGCCTTGGATGTCTGCGTCCACGACAAAGTTATAACCCCGGTTGCCCGCTTCACGGATCGCTTCCAAGGCTTGCGTCGCACTCCTCTTCGGACGGAATCCATAACTGCACGGTTGGAAATCCGCCTCGAAGATCGGCTCGATCACGATCTTCGCCGGGGCGCCCTCTGGGCCCTGCACCACCCGGTCCCGCACCGTCGGTATCCCCAATGGCCGCTGCTTCCCATCGGCTTTCGGTATGTATCGCCGCTTCACCGGGGAAGGACGATACCGGCCTGCCCGGAGCGCCGCTTCGATCTCCGCCACAAACTCTCCCGCGCCTCGTTGTTCGATGGCCTGGATCGTTTCCGCATCGATTCCCGCCGCGCCCCCGTTGCTGCGTACCCGCCTCCATGCTTCCCACAGAACGTCACTCCTGTAGATCCGGTCGTACAGTGCATGGAAACGCCGTGTTCTACTCTGCTTGGCACACACATATAGCTGGCGTTGGAGTTGTCGTACTTTTTCACTCGGGTTTTTGGCCGTCTCCGGCATGCCCTCGCACTTACCTCCTCACCAGCACGATCAAAGCAAGGCCCCTTCCCTCCAGCGCGTTCTCTTGCGCGCCTTCCCAGGTACTATGAGCCTCTCGGACTTCCTCCCGGCTCCGGGCGACTTCCGCCTTCCGGCCTTATACCCCCGGTCTTTGCCCGACTAGGCTGCCAGGTAGGATCTCTCCTGTTCCGCACCGTTCTGTCCCCACGTGCCGCCGCCTGAGACCCCGGGGAGGTCCAGCATCCGTTCCGGCCCAGGATGCTGTCTGTTGCCTTCGCCGTGACGGGAACGTCTCGGCCCTCCCAAACACCTTTCGGCTGATATTTTCACGAGGCTATTGCGTTCACTGCTTTGTTGCGGCCCGCCGGTTTGCTCCCCTCTTTTTCAAGGGCTTTCGACACTCCGCTCGGCCAGTCGGATCTCTCCTTCCGGCTGGAGTCTGCTACCGGGCGCTCCGGCGCTTACCCGGACAGGACTTGCACCTGCTAGAACAGCACGTCTTTTCAGGACGCGCCCCGTTTATAGTATAGCATATATATGCTATACTATAAACGACAATCGCCGGGCTTTGAGCTTCAAACTCCGAATCTTCGGACTCACCGCCCAGGAGGCCGCTCATGCTCTGGAATGACTGGTGGATTCTGGTCTGCGAGTTGCGCTCCGCCTGCGCCCGCACCCAAACCTTCCTGTGGATGGCTCTCTGCCTGGCGGGCATGACCACCCGCAAGGATCTGCTGGGCGTCACCAGCATCGTGCGCGCCCTGGGCCTGGATCCCGCCTCCTACGACCGGCTACTGGATTTCTTCCACAGCCCGGCCCTGGATCCGAACAAACTTGCCAGCGCCTGGTGTGCTCTCGTTTTTCGCTTTCACCCCGCCATCCTTCGCGTGAACGGCATGCCTGTGCTGGTCGGAGATGGCATCCAGGTGGCCAAGGCCGGCAAGAAGATGCCTGGGGTCAAGAAACTCCATCAGCAATCGGACTCCAACACCAAGCCGGAGTACATCTTCGGCCACTCCTGCCAGGCAATCGCCGTGCTCACGCAGGCCTTGGTCAGCGTATTCGCCTTGCCTTGGGCCTGTCGCATCCATGAAGGTGTGGTGTTCTCCAACCGCGACCAGCGAACCCTGCTCGACAAGATGATCCTCCTGCTGGATTCGCTCGGACTGAAAGAGTCGTGCTGCTTCGTGGCTGACGCTTACTATGCCTCCGGCAAAATCGTTCGCGGGTTGCTCGCCAAAGGCAACCATCTGGTCACGCGGGTCAAGAGCAACAGCGTTGCTTTCTTCCCGGCAACACCCCCGCCGCCGAACCGGCCACGGCGTCGCGGCAGGCCGACCAAGTACGGGAAGAAAATCAAGGTGGCCGCGCTGCTGAAACAGACCGGCCAACTCCAGGATGCGCTCAGCCCCGTCTATGGCGAGAAGGATGTGACCCTCCGCTTCCGCACCGCCGACCTGTTGTGGCGCCCGGCCGGCATCCTCGCCCGCTTCGTCGCGGTACTCCATCCCCAGCGCGGCGCCATCCTGCTGATGAGCACGGACCTGACCCTTTCCCCCCTCGGCATCATCCGCGTCCATGGCCTGCGATTCAAAATGGAGGTGTCCTTCAAGCAGGCCATCCGGGTCGTCGGCGCCTAGGCTTATCACTTCTGGATGGCGGCCATGACTCCCCTGCGGCGCGTCAGCGGCAACCAGTACATGCACCACAAATCGGAGGGCTACCGCAACGCCGTCCGCCGCAAGATCGCTGCCTATCATCGCCACATCCAACTTGGTCTCATCGCCCAGGGTCTGCTGCAGATCCTCTCCGCCACCACACCCCAACTGATTTGGCGATCCTTTGGCTCTTGGATCCGCACCATTCGGCCAGGCTTGGCCCCCTCCGAACAGGTCGCGGCCGTGGCCCTCCGTCAAACCCTCCCCGAATTTCTCGCCACTGCCGCTAAAACCGCAATCCTCGTGAAATTCATCCGCGACCGGCTGGACTTGAACAGAGCCGAAGGAACGAGTTTGGCCGCGTGAACCGACCTCTGCCAAAACTCGGTACTGTCAAGTTATTCTGGATGTCCTACATATATTCTGGCACTTCGATGCCGAGCACGGCCAGGGTGCGCTCCAACTGCGCGCTGAAATAGTCTGTCATCCACAGCAGAAACGTCTTCTTCTCCGGATTCTCTTCGCTGAGCACCGGGTACTCATGATAGAAATTATTGAATGCTTGCGCGATCTGGAAGGCGTACTTTGCGGCGTGGGCCGGTTCGCCCGAGGCCACCGCGCGCTCAACGGCGGCGCCGGCTTTGGAGCTTACCAGCAGCAGTTGCCAGAAGTCCTCTGCCGCAAGCTGCCGCGCCATCGCGTCGCGATTCAATTGCCGGCGGAAATCGGGAAGCGATTCGCCGCGCGCGGCCAGTTTGCGGAGTATGTTGCGCGCGCGCACGGCCGCGTATTGCACGTAGGGGCCGGTCTCACCTTCGAAGCTGAGCGCCTCGTGCAGATCGAACGCAATCACCGAATTTCGCGTAAACTTCAACATGAAATAGCGCAGCGCGCCGACTGCGATTTGCGTGGCCACTTGACGGCATTCCGCGGCCGGAACTTCGGGATGCCGCAAGTCCACTTCTTCGAATGCCTTGGCGATCAGCTTGTCGATCAGATCGTCGGCCTTCACGCCGAGCCCCTTGCGTCCGGAGACCTCGACGTACGGCCGGCGCTTGTCTTCTTCCGATAGTTCGATGCCCAATTCCACACAGGTAGCCGGCGTGAGCGCCACCATTTCGTAGGAGAAATGGATGGAATTCGCGGCCTGCGTCGAAAAATCGAGCGCCCGCAAGCCTGCCACGACAACGTCCTGCAAGTACGACTGGCGCGAGTCGATGACGTTAAAAACTTTCGTAGCGCGTCCAAAGTCCGGCGCCAGTTCGCCGGAGGGCCGATCGGTGGTGACCCACAACGGGTGCCCGTTCGCGTAGGTCGTCAGAATACGGTAATAGAATTCCTTGCCCAGCAGGCCAAACTTCCAGAGTTGGTACGCGATGTCCTTGCCGACGTAGGTCACCGTGCCATTCGAGCGCACAATCACCTTGCTGTCCTCCTCGTCGCTCGAGCCCGAGAATGCCGATCCGGGCATCACCCAGCAGCCGCTGTTCTTTCCCTCTGTTTCAAAATAGATCGCCTTGCGTTGTTTGAGCAGCTCGAACGCGGTGGCCCAAAATTGCAGATGCAGAATTTCACTTTCGCGCGGCAGCAGGTCGTAGGCGATGCCGAGGCGCCACATGGTTTTCAAGTGCGCCTGGACGATGGCATCGGCCACTACGTGCGCCAATTCGGCCTGCTCGCCTACGCCGGCTTCAATTGCGTGCAGTGTTTCATGCCGCCACGCCGAGGCCTCGGGGTGGTCGCGATAGTACGCCGAAACGCGCGCGTAAAGATCCCAGCAGACATAATCGAAGGGGCGGGCATCGTTGGCGATAAGCGCCTGCACGTCCTGAAGAGAGTTTTTTTCGAGGTAGTGAAATCCTACCACGACGTCGGCCACCTGGACGCCGGTGTTGTCGATATAATTCTGCGCCTCTACGCGATGGCCGCCGGCGCGCAGCATACGCACGAAGGTGTCCCCCAGAATGGCGTTACGAAGATGGCCGATGTGAGCCGCTTTGTTGGGGTTGATGTTGGTGTGCTCGACGATAATCTTTTCGCGTTCCGATGGAGGGGCTGAGCCGGCCTCGTCGCCGAGGAGCACTTCGGCGCCGTAGTAGCCGCGGTCGAGGCGGATGTTGATGAAGCCGTTTCCGGCGACTTCAAGAGCGGATACGCCCTCGATACGCCCGAGGCCTTCGATCAATCCGGCCGCAATGGCCTTCGGAGCCTGCTTCAGTTGGCGCGCAAGCTGAAACGCCACCGAAAGCGAGAGCTCGCCGAACGAGGACTCGCGTGGCTCACTCAGCGGCGCCGCTACGTTCGAGCCATACTGCGACCGCATATACGCGGAGACAGTCTCCGCGATTCTCTTTTCCTGTTGATGGAACACTCCTCACCAGTATGCCAGACGCTTCTAAGGAATTCGCGCAAAACGGAGTACGGCGCGAAGCGTTTCCTTCCACGTCTGCCGGTGCGCGCCGCACCCTTTGCGCTTTCCTGAAAACGGTTCCCGATGCCGGTGACGTTACAATGGATAAAGTGCCCAAGGTAACATTCGTAAACTACGAGAAGACGGTGGAATTCGAGTCCGGGGAATTGCCTTATGCCGAACACGGCAAGCCGGAGTCGCTGCTCGATATTGCGATCAACCGCGGTCTCCATCTGGAGCACGCCTGCGGCGGAAATTGCGCTTGCACCACCTGCCACGTGATCGTGAAGGAAGGCGACGACAACCTTTCCCCGATGGATGACGACGAGGCCGATCGGCTGGATATGGCGCCCGGTCTGACGTTGCATTCGCGCCTCGGGTGCCAATGCGTGGTCACCGGCGATGTGGTGGTGGAAATTCCTTCCTGGAACCGCAACTACGTGAGCGAAGGCGGGGGATCGATGAATCTTGGAGACGCGATTCCAGCGGCGAAGAAATAACTTACCGGATCATTTTGAAGAACCGATCCACCAGTTCCAACGGAATGTTCGCCTTCACCCCGACAGCGCGCTGGTTCTGGTTCACCTGAAAGCTGTCATAGAGGCGCAGCATCTCGGGACGATTGTCGGGAGTGGTCAGACGGCCGAGACCGATGAATCCCTTCAGCGCATCATGGACCTGTTTGGCGCCGGCATCGGTGGTGCATATCCCATTCGCGGCCAAGTCGATTCCGTTTCGCAAATCGGCATAGAGGACGCCAGTCTCAATCGCGCGCGCCAGGTGATTCAGGTTGCCGAGGTTGCTGTCCTCCGGGAATGGCAATTGCAGCGCGCCGCCCCCGAACGCGGCCCAGAGCTGGCTGGCCGCGGGAATGGTTTGGACCTGCGCCGTCAGCCACGCGGGGGCGGCGGTGCGGCCATTGCCATCGAGAATTGAGCGCAACAGCGGTGTGGACCCGGCGATGGCGATCGTTTGATTCACAAATACGACGGCGTTTTTCTCGTCGCCGAAGAGACGACGGCCTTTGTAATCGAATCGCGCAGCGCCTTGTTGGGTTAGCTTTTGCTCCAGACCGTCCGCGGAAAATCGTCCGCGCGCCATCAGAACGCTTTGCTTCCCGTTCGAGCAGAACAACAACACAGCGACGTCCTTGCGCGGATCGAGTCCCGTGCGGCGGGCGAATTCATCAAGCTGAGGCAGTGGACTTCCGGCGAGGTATTTCTTGTAAACCGGCGTCGCTTGCAGGCCGTCCGGTCCTTGGATCTGCGTCTCCGCCAGGACCAGCGCGTCGGCGGGGACAAAACCAGCCAGCGCGGAATCGACTTGCGCGGCGTCCGGCGGGCTCGTATGCCGGCACGCGGCTAGCAATAACATCGGCAGCACAAGGAAGGTCCGGCGCATCAGAAATCCCTTCGCGAAAATACCGCCAGCGCCGCGGCCAGCACAACGGCGCCGAACACTGCTGACGTCCAGATGGGCATCCACGCATCCGGCGCAGTGCGGTCGGTGACCATGTCCATGGTCAGGCGGCCAAGGTCGTAGACCTTCGGCAGCGCATAATAAAATCCCAGCCAGATATCGCGCGCTGTCTCGGACGACAGCAACCGCATCATCGTGTGCGTCTGCGCCAGTATCGGGCTGATTACCATCAGGCCCACGGTGATCATCGTTGTCACAGCCGGGCTGGCGAACATCACGCCGACCAGTGCGACTACGCTGAGCAGCACGGCGAAAATGAAGATGGTGGTGGGGATGGCGATGAGAAATTGGCGCCCCCAGACGCCCGTCTTGATTCCGAAGATCACCCATACCGCGGCGACGAGGTAGACAATGTTGAGCGCCACGACGAGCAGATTTCCAATATACCGCCCGAGCAGGATATGCGTCCGCGATAAGGGCTTCGACAGCAGCAGCTCAATGCGCCCCGGCTCCAGTACGCTGGGAATCAGACCGGCGGACGCGAACACCGCGAGCAGCATGCCCCAGGTGTAGAGGAACGTGGCGATGCCGCCATAGGCGCCGTCCACCAAACGCCGCACGTCGGTCGAGCGCGGATTGGTGCGTCCAAACAAGGAGACGGTGGCCGAAGCGCCCTCCACCACGTCGATCCGCATCAAAAAAATAAAGAAGGCGATCAGCGCCGTGGACAGGGCGAACAAGGCCCAGAAAATTTTGCGCGCGAAGGCCTCGCGAAACGTGTCGCGGATCAGCGCCACCGTGACGATCGCGGTGGTCCTCATAATTCCACCGCCTTGACGAAGACCTCTTCCAGCGTGCTGGTGGTGGGGACCAGCGACTCAATTTCACAGTGTGCGGCGCGCAAAAGATCCACGGCATCGTTGGCTTGTTCGCGCGTGGAAAATTGGAATTCGAGTGCGCCGTCGCGCGATGCCGTGGCGGCCGCGCGCCCGCGCAGATCCTGTTGCAGCCGCTCCGGCATCTCCGCGGCCGCCAACCGGTAGCCTTTGCCGGCCGTCAGATCGCGAACTTTTCCAGCCAGGGCGACCTTGCCTTTGCGGAGAATCGCAACCTCTTCACAAAACAACTCCACCTCCGCGAGCTGGTGCGAATTCAGGAATATGGTGACACCCTGCTCTTCGAGTCCGCGCAAAATCTCGCGAATTTCGCGCCGCCCTACGGGGTCCACACCATCGGTCGGCTCATCCAGAATCAGAAGGCGGGGAGCGTGAATCAAAGCCTGCGCCAAGCCCAGCCGTTGCAGCATCCCCTTGGAGTATTTGCCGATGCGCATGTCGCCCCAGCGGACATCGAGACCCACGCGCGCAAAGACTTCAGGGATGCGCGCGCGGCGGGTGGCGCCGTCCAGCCCCGATAAGCCGGCGTAAAAATCCAACATCCCGAAGCCGGTGAAATACGTCGGGAAGCGATGGTTCTCGGGAAGGTAGCCAATGGGCCTGCGCGACGCTGGACGTGAAGCGTCCTCGCCGAATATCCTTGCGCCGCCACTTGATGGATGCACCGCGGATAGCAGCATCTTCACGAAGGTCGTCTTGCCGGCTCCATTCGGACCCAGCAATCCGAACGTCGTGCCGCGGCGCACCTGGATGCAAACGTCGTCCACGGCGCGCACCTGCTGCCGCCCGAACAGCGGCCGGAACACTTTCGTCAGCCGTTCCGCTTCAATGGCGTATTCGCTCGATATGCTCATGCTCGCCGCGCAAAACAGGATCGGGCGGTTTACAAAACGCCGGCGTAGCGTTTCAGAATCTGCGGAAGGTTTTGAGAAAATGCCGAACGCGCCAGCACCATGTCGCAACCGGTTTCGTGCGCCTTCTGTTTCAGCTCGCCTTGCACGTGCGAAACGAATCCCAGAGTGTTCACCTGCCGCGTTTCCGGATCGCCCTTCAGCGTGGCCAACAGCTTCAGCGGATCGATCGCGGCGTAATTCAAATCCACGATGATCAACAGCGGCTGTTCCTTGGCCTTTTCCAGCACGTCTTTTTCCGACTTCAGAAATTGTACGGTGAGGCCTGCGCGTTTAGCGGCGTCGGCGATCTTCACGGTAAATAGAAGATCGTCCATTACGGCCAGCAGCTTCTTGTTTTCCTGCGTTTGCATAGAGAAAGGGTGAGTGATCCGAACCGGCGGAGGGTGACTTCATGGTACTCGCTTTCCGAACCGCGGTGCAAGCGGCGGAGGTTGGCCATGTAGGAGCGGTCGCCCGCCGCGCCGCGCGCTACTTCGTCTTCGGGGGCGGGGTCGAAGAGAGAGGTTTGCGAAAGTCGATGAACGGCTTGTCCCAGTCCCGGAGCGCTTCCGCCCTTAATGAGGCGGCGTGCCGCTCGATGTCCGTGCTCAAACGGTCGAGTCCCTTGGCCGTGTACTTCCGCGCGTCCTCCAGGAAGGCGTAGCCCCCCGGCTCCAGGTCCAGCATTCCGGAGAGCTTCGGATCCTTCAGGAGGTCCTCGATGCGAAGCAGGCTGTGCTTCCGCAGCATCGCGGTACTCCGCGAGGGCCGCTCGCCTTACGCCGCGGACTCCGCCTCGCCGCGTGCTATTTTTAAGGGCATGGCCGACG
>JBDTAT010000062.1:0-9512 GCA_039924505.1 Bryobacteraceae bacterium | reverse complement strand
GCGGAAATGCGCATTTATGCGGGCGGAAAGCATGGCGTCGCGATGAAGTTGCTGAAACTTCCCGTGGCTACGTGGCCCGATCGCCTGAGGGAATGGATGATGGACCGCCCGCTGCTATCGCGCGCCGTGCAGTAAAGTTTTTCGGGCGCGCGCAGCCCTTTTTTCCGGCGCCTGCGCGTCGCCTTCCAGGCACACTTGCAGAAGCAGGGCCTTGGCGTCATTTAAGTGTTCGGCCATCTTCTGCCGCGCTTCGCCGGGCTTTCGTAGATGGATGGCCGAGTAAATTGCGCGATGGAATTCCAGCGCCCGCTTAGGCGGCGCGAACCGGCTGGTCAAAACCATTCCCTGCTTGAACGCCTGATGGATGGCCCCGAACATGCGATGGCAAATCCGGTTTCGTGTGGCCTTGCAAACCGCTTCGTGAAACGCAAGATCTGCTTTCACGGTGTCGGCCGCCATCGCGCTGAACGTTTCACGCATGGCCGCCAGATCCTCGCTGGAGGCGCACTCCGCGGCGCGGGCCGCGAGCTCCGGCTCGATCATCAACCGGGCCTCGAATAATTCCACTAACGATACGCCATCCAGCAGAATGAGAAACGTGAGCGGAAGCGCCAAGATACCGCTGGCATCGGCGCTGAGGTAGGACCCGTCGCCGACCCGCTGTGAAATCACCCCGACACTTTCCAGCACTTTCATCACCGGCCGCAGCGAGGAGCGGCTGGCGCCAAAACGATTGGCGAGTTCCCGCTCCGGCGGCAAGCGTCCACCGGGTTGAATCTCGCCGCTTTCGATAAGGCGCCCAAAGCTGGTTAGCAGACGGGCAGTGAGGTCTCCCTTAACTGGGGATGAGCTTGGCGTGCGTTGCGGCATCTTTTAACGATAATCATTGTGCCGAATATTTTCAAGAGTGGACGCCCAATCCACCATGATTGGTCTTGACTAACCCGCACGCGGGATCGTATAATTTCGCTCAGATCCACCGATGAAATTTTCCCAGGAACTTACGCACATTCATCGCCGGGGCGCGCGGGTCTGGCTGGCGTGCCTCGTGGCGCTACCAGTGGCCGCGCAAACTACTGCTACGCTGCTCGGGCATGTGTTGGATCCCTCCGGCACACCGGTTGCCGAAGCCGTCGTCACCGCGCAGAACATCGGCACCGGGTTCAGCCGGCAGGCGCGGACTAATAAAGACGGGGAATACCTGCTGACCACGCTACCGACCGGCTCGTACCGCGTGACGGTGGCGGCGCCCGGATTTAAGACATTTGAGCAGCCGGGGGTCGCGTTGCAGGTGGAGCAGAATACACGCGTGGATGCGCGCCTCGAACTGGGCCAGGTGAAGGAAACCGTGACCGTTTCCTCCGCCGTCGCGAATGTCGATACCGAGTCTTCCACGCTCGGCGCCACTGTCGACCGCGTCCGCGTTGCCAATCTTCCGCTGAACGGCCTGAACGTTCTGTCGCTCGCCACGATCTTGCCGGGAGTGGGCCAGGCGAACCTGCCGGTGGTGGTGACAAACAGCCGCGGCGGTCCCAATATGAGCGTTTCGGGGAGCCGCACGAACAACCTGAACATTATGCTCGACGGCAGCACGTTTATCACGGCCAAGCATGGGTCGTCGCAGAACCTGCCGTCGCCGGACACGCTCGAAGAGTTCCGGATTCTCACGAATAGCTATAGCGCGGAGTACGGGCGCACTTCGGGCGGCGTCATTCTGGCGGTAACGAAATCGGGCACGAACATTTTCCATGGCAGCCTGTTTGAGTTTCTGCGGAATGATGTGTTGAATGCGCGCAACGCTTTCGCGCCCTCCAAGCCCTTCCTCCGGCAGAACCAGTTCGGCGGAACATTCGGCGGCCCCGTCAGGCTGCCCCACTATGACGGCCGGAACCGCACGTTTTTCTTCGTCTCCTACGAGGGGCTGCAGATTCGCCAGCAAAGCTTGAACACGTTTTCCCCTTTCACCGCGAACGAGCGGGCGGGCGACTTCACCGGCGGGAAGATTATCAAAGATCCGCTCACCGGGCAACCGTTTCCCGGCAACCAGATTCCTGCGAGCCGCTTCGATCCACTGGCGCAAAATATCCTGACGGATTATATCCCGGTGCTGCCGGCGGGGCAGGCGCAACTTCAGTCGCTGGTTTCGATTCCGCAATCGCGGAGTCAATTCACCACCAAGATCGATCATCGGATCTCCGATGCCGACAGTCTTTGGGTGCGGATCTTCCGCAATCTGGATGGTTCTCCGGTAACGCTTTCGAGCGGCGGCAACATCTACGCGCTGGCGTCTCCCCGAAACGATCTGGTGCAGAGCGCCGCCGTCAGCGAGATCCACACGTTCAATCCCGCTCTGCTGAATGAATTCCACGGCTCTATCACGCGCATCGACGATTACGGACCGGCATCTGCAGCCAATCGGACTCCCAGCGAACTGGGTGGCGCCTACAATCAGGACGGCCCGATCCCGTTTGCGCCCACCGTGACGGTGCAAGGCCGTGTCACGATGACCCCGAACCAGCCCTGGAAAGAGACCGACAACCTTTTGCAGCTCGACGACAAGGTGAGCTGGATTCATGGACGCCATGCGATCAAAGCCGGCTTGATGGCGCTCTATTTCCGCACGTTTCTGCAAACACAGTTTCAGACTTCGGGCGTGTTCAACTTCGATGGAAGTTTTACCGGCAACGCGGCCGCCGATTTTCTTCTCGGCCGTCCGATCAGCTTTGCCCAGGCGAGCATTTACAACGATTCTCCGCGCGGGGGCAGCACGGAGTTCTTCGCGCAGGACGACATCGCCGCGACCTCACGCCTGAAACTGAACGTGGGCCTGCGTTATAACCTGCCGATTCCCTGGACCGAGCGCTTCAACCACATCGCATTGATTATTCCGGGGCGCCAGTCCGCCAAATATGCGCAAGCTCCTCCCGGCCTGCTCTATCCTGGCGATTCCGGCGTACCGGACAGTCTGATACCACCCGATCGCAACGATTTCGCGCCGCGCCTTGGTTTCGCCTGGGACGTCTTCGGCAATGGGCGCACGTCGGTGCGTGGAGCTTACGGAATTTTCTTCGTGCCGGAATACGCCTTCTACATCGATCGCAGTTACGAGAATCCTCCCAATCAGGCGGGTATTCTGATCTCTTCTCCGCCCAGCATGAGCAATCCGTACCTGGGACGCGCAGACCCATTTCCTTACACGCCCGACCCGAACCATCCGGTGTTCGTGACGCCGATTGAAGCCTTCACCCCGAACCCGAATCTTCGCGATGGCTACTCGGAGCAATTCAATCTGAACATCCAGCACCAGTTCGGCGCTGATTTTATGGTTCAAGCCGGGTACGTCGGCCAGGTCGCGCATAAGCTGTCGCAGTTGCGCGACATCAATCCCGCCGTTTATGGACCGGGAGCCACTCCGGCGAACGCGCAGCAACGGCGGCCGTATCTGCCGCAATACTACGCCGATATCGGTCAGCTTAATTCCGATGCGAATTCCAACTATCACTCACTGCAGGTTCTCGCGCAGAAGCGTTTCTCACACGGCTATACGGTGCAGGCGGCGTACACCTACGCGAAGTCGATCGACAACGCGTCGCTGGGCATCGCGGGATCGACGTCGCTCCAAAATCCGTTTAACTATGGCGAGGGGGAGCGGGGCCTTTCGGATTTCGATCAGCGCCATCTGCTGCGCGTGAACGGCGTGTGGGATCTGCCGTTGCTCGAAAATCGAAGCCGGCTTTCGGAGGTCTTCGGCGGCTGGCGCCTTTCCGGTATCGTGAATTACAGCGCCGGGCTTCCGTTCAGTGTTGTTTCCGGCCGCGACGCCGCGTTGGAAGGAACGGGACGAAACGACGGCCCGGAGCGTCCCGACGCCGTTGGAAACGCGCAGCTCGATACCGGACGATCGCGAACCGCGCTGATTCAGCAATATTTCTATCAAGCGGCGTTTGCTCTGCCGGCCACCGGGGAGTATGGAAACGACGGCCGCAACAACCTCGTTGGACCTGGATCGTTCAACACCGATGTGGGAATCATGAAGAATTTCAAGCTGCCGGCGGAGCGTGGAGCGATTCAGTTCCGGGGAGAGATTTTCAATTTGTTGAACTTCGTGAATCTGAACAATCCGACAAATAACTTCAGTTCGCCCACCTTTGGAAGGATTGTCGGCTCGGGCGCGGCGCGCGTCGTTCAGTTCGCGTTGCGCTACGATTTTTGACGGCACACTGTGAATGAAACGGAAACCTGGAACTTCTTTCGCGGCCGGAACCTTCAGCCGCCGCCGCCTGATCGAGTGTGTGACGGCCGGCGTCGCGGCTCCGGCGTTATTGACAGCGGCGCCGCGCCCGAACATCCTATGGTTGATTGGCGAGGATCTTTGCCCGGATCTGCACTGCTACGGAAACCAGGCGATTCGCACGCCGAACCTCGACCGTCTGGCCGGGGAAGGCGTGCGCTTCGACAATGCGTATGTCACCAATCCGATTTGTTCGCCATCGCGCTCCGCCATCGCAACGGGAATGTGGCAAATCGCCATCGACGCGCAAAATCACCGCGCGCACCGCGGCGACGGGTACCGGCTGCCGGAAGGAATTCCGGTCTTCACGACCTATCTGCGCCAGGCCGGCTATCACACATCGAACGTCATCACCGCGGCTGAGGGCGTGCGCGGCACCGGTAAAACCGATTTCAATTTCAATCTGGACCGGCGCCCCTACGATGGCACGGATTGGAATCAGCGGTCCCCCGGGCAACCCTTCTATGCGCAGATCAATTTCAAGCAGGCGCACCGCGTCTGGCGGCGCGATCCGGTCAACCCTATCGATCCCGCGACGGTTATGCCGCCGCCCTATTACCCCGACATTCCGGCTGTGCGGGAAGACTGGACCATGTACTACGACTCCATCCAGCAGCTTGATCGTAATATCGGCAAGGTTCTCGACCGGCTGGAGCGGGAAAACCTGATGGAGAACACCGTCATCGCCTTCTTCGGCGACAATGGACGTGCGATGCCCCGCGGCAAGGAGTTTCTATACGAGGGTGGGATTCACACTCCGTTCATCGTGCGCGCGCCGAAGCAATTGCGGATCGAAGGCGCGCAGTACGGCGCCGTCCGGAAGGATCTGGTGAGCTGTATCGACCTTACCGCAACAACGCTGGAGCTGGCTGGAATCCGCATGCCGCCGCATATGCACGGATATCCGTTTTTGGGACCCAACCGGAAAGCGCGGGACTTTGTATTCGCCGCGCGCGACCGCGGCGACGAGACTCGCGACCGCATACGTTCCGCGCGCGATGCGCGCTTCAAGTATATTCGCAACTATCGTCCGGAGGTCCCCTATTGCGCGCCGAATGCCGATCGCGATGTGGAGATTCCTACGCTGCGCGTGTTGCGCCAGATGCACGAAAAGGGCCAGCTCACGCTGGTTCAGGCGCGGTTCATGGCGGATCGGAAACCGTCCGAAGAACTCTACGATCTGGCGCAAGATCCCTACGAGCTGGTGAATCTTGCCGGGAGTTCGGCCCATCGTAAATCGTTAGACAGACTTCGCGCGGCGATGGATAGTTGGATTAAGAAAACCGGCGACACGGGCGCGGTTCCGGAAAAGCGGAGCGCAATACAACGGCCCGACGAAATCGAAAACCGGGTGCAAGTAGATGGCTGGTGTACGCACAACTACACCGAATGTGTTCTTTCACGCGCCGCGAACGCCATGCATGTGCGGTGCGCCGGAAACGGAAACGTCGTGCGGCGAAGCTACGTGACCGAAGGCGGCGGGATGCAGCTCCGTTTCTCGGCGCGTTCGCTATCGGCGCCCCCGAAGACATTCTCCTGGGGCGTGGTGATGGATTTCGACAATCCCGCGAATGTCCGGCCCATCGAATTCATCGCGGACGGCAAGTCCCACGAATACAAGATCGACTTTCCCGTGGAAGGCCACCTCGCAAAGCTGGGATTCGATTTCGGAACGGCGCATGGCGAAACCGATTTCGATTGGATCCAGCTTTATCGCGTCACCGGCGCAAAGAGCGATCTGGTAACCGAGTGGCGCTTCGATTCGGGCAATTCGTAAATTTCCGCTTATCGCATTTTCTCGACCGGCAACACTCTGGTTTTGCCGCCCGTCCATGTCACGCGGCCTTGCGCATCATATAGTCGAAGAACGGCGGTTCCATCGGGATCGATCCCGAGCCGGCCGCGAATCCGGTCAGTTCCATCGACCAGATCGAATTCCCGCGCCATAATGTGGTTCGGCGCGAGCGTTGCCGGAGGCCGCACTTGCGCCATCGCGCGCACCGGAGACCACAACGTCTGACACGCGCCGCCACCGGCCCAACCTGCGGCAGCGGCGACAAAAGTAAGCACATACGGATGTCGAGGCATCGGAAAAACACTCCTTCCGTGAGTGGAATGCCGCCGCCCGGCTCATCCTTTCATGGAATTCGCGCAAAACGGAGCGCGGCGCGAAGCGTTTCCGGTTGGTCTGACGATGCGCGCCGCGCCCTTTGCGCTTTCAGGGACGGTATTCGATGGCGTTCGCCAGGATCTGCGCATACGCGGGAATGTCGAAATCCTGCGCGCGATGGCCCACCATGAAATAGTACACTTCGCCCTTCTCCGTCTTCTTGTACCAGCCGGCCGTATCCTGCTGAAACACTTTCCCGGATTTTGGCTCCGTATATTTAATGCCCAGGAGAATCGTGCGCGGCCCTTCCAGTTTGTGGTTCAGGTAGATCTCCGTGCCGGTCACGCGAAACGCGGGACGCTCCGTTTCTCGACCGCTCTGGCCGGAGCTCGAATACGGCACGCGCTCGCCGTATTTCACCTTGTGCGTGGTTACATAGTTGCCGGGCGCCCGGTTCACGACGTTGAACGAAGCCGGATCGAAGTATTTGTAGCCGCCGTCCGCCAGGTCACCGGTGGGTAGCGAGATTCCCAGAAACGGGAACCAACCGCGATTCGGCCGCTTTCCGGAGCTGATGGAATGATGCAGCAGCATCAGCTTGCCGCCATTTTTCGCATAACCGATGAACGCCATCTCCGGGTCTTCGTCGAGCTTCTTGTGGATGTATACGATCACGACGCGATAAGCGCCGAGGCTCGCGGGCATCTTGTCTTGCGATGTGATGTCGCTCGACATCCCGGTTCGATCTTTCATTTGACGCGCCAGCGTTTGCATGGCCGGGACTTCGTCGCACACCATAAGGATATCGCTCGCCGCAGCCAACGGCAGTGCAAGCATCGCAATTAGAAGGACGATTCGGCGGAGCATAGGATGTTGCTATGATGGCACACCATCGCGGGGCCTTTCCGCAGCCTCCTATCGCGCGATATTGTCTGATACTCTATTTCCTGCTCCGGCATGGCCGGAGGCATGTAGCTTCACGTTCATATTCGACCGGGAAAGAGGAGGAACGATGTCACTAACGAAGAGATCCTTAGCCGAGTGCTTGGGCACTTTCTGGCTCGTTTTTGGTGGTGCGGCGCGGCCGTGCTGGACGCCGCTTCTCCTAGTTTGGGTATTGGATTCCTGGGCGTCGCCTTTGCCTTCGGTTTGACGCTGCTGACGATGGCGTTTGCGATTGGGCACATTTCGGGCTGTCATATCAATCCGGCCGTTTCAATCGGGTTGGTGGCCGGCGGCCGTTTTCCGGCGTCGGAGCTGCCGGCGTACATCGTGGCTCAAGTCGCCGGCGGGATACTGGCTTCCGCGGTGCTCTACGTGATCGCCAGCGGAAAACCGGGTTTTTCGCTGGCGGGCGGATTCGCATCGAACGGATACGGAGATCACTCGCCGGGCGGGTACTCGCTGCCGGCGTGCGTCGTCGCCGAAATCGTTCTGACGTTCATGTTCCTGATTATAATTCTGGGATCGACGGACCGCCGCGCATCCAAGGGTTTCGCGCCAATCGCGATCGGTCTCGGCCTCACGCTGATCCATTTGATCGGTATCCCGGTAACCAATACTTCGGTGAACCCGGCGCGCAGCACGGCACCGGCGTTGTTCGTGGGCGGATGGGCGATTGAACAGCTCTGGCTATTCTGGGCGGCCCCGATTGCGGGAGCGGCGCTGGCGGGTCTGGTCTACCGGTACTTCGACCGGGAGTAGGCAACGTCTCATCAGAACGCGTAGTTGAAGAGGATGTACGGATACGTGTAGCCCGCGCCCGGCGTGGTTTTCTTCAGGAATTCTCCGGGAATTATGTGGCCGACACCGCCGCCGAACTGCATTTGTTTCGAGAAGGTGTAGAGAGCGGTGGCGTCGATTTCCTGTCCGACGAAACGGCCGGCCGCGCCGGATGGACTACGGGCGAGCACGACGTTGGCCGTGGTATAGAGCGCGTCGTGCGCGTCGGCGAGCCAATAGGAACTGTATTTCGCGCTCATCGCCCACTTGGCGCGCGGCTTCAGCTCGACGCCGGAGCGGAGATGATGAATGTTCTTCCAGCCGACCTGATCGACCAAGCCGTATTTGTCGTGGTCGCTGGGATAAAGTTGGTCGAAGGTGCCGCGCACGCCGTCCTTGGCGTTGGCGTCGCCGGATGCGTAGTTATATTCGACCATGAGACGCGGCCGGGGGCGCAAGTTCGCGAACGTGTAGCCGGTAACCCAATGACCGGCCCAGGCGCGAATGGAATCCGTTCCCAGCGAGCCGCGCTGCAACGCCATCTCCGTGCCGTAATCGAAATTTGCCGGAAGTTTTCCCACCCAACGGACGCCGATGGTTTTGGAATCGAGATTGCCGAGGCCGCCGGTCTCGGCTTTCATGCGCGGCGCCAGGCGCCAGAACACATACGGCTCCAGGGTGGAGTTGGGAATGACGTTATCGAGGCCGCCGTAGATACCGTGCAGGTCGTTGCCCGCCTGACTCTCACCTACCTGGCCGTCCTGGATCGCGACGACCGAGGAAGCGAATATGTCGACGCGGAATTTGCCGTGACGCAGCGTTCCGCGCGCGGCGTCGAAAGTGCGCGGCGTGTTGCTCCAGGGGGACGGCCCCACCAAGCGCTCATCGCCGAAGGAAAGTTCCTGCCGGCCGACTCGCAGACCGGCGAGCCCTTTTTCGGTGTTGCCAAGCTCGACGTACGCCACCCGCAGATCCCAGGTGTTCTGGTAGGGAGGGCCGTACGGCTTCTGATCTTTGAACCACACTCGCGAGTCCTCGACTTGAAATTGAAATTTCAACCAAGAGGCGGGAAGCAGCTTCATGTTGAAGCGGAACCGATTGAGCAGATAGCCGTCGCTATTGTCCGGTTGAAATCCGCCGCCGGAAAAACCCTCCAGGCGCAGGCGTTCTTCGCCGGTGAAGCGCAACCAGTACGGCAATTGGCCGTTCACTTCGTCCATCGGAGAGAAGGTTCCGGTCTGCTGGGCGCAGATAAATCCGGCGCTCACCGCAAACAGGAATACGATCCCGCGCTTCATGCCGCCTCCATTTCTAAGTAACTCGGGCAAAACGAAGTGCGGCGCGCCGCACCCCCTTGCGCTTTCGTAAGGATGGCCTGCGCGGGAGTTT
>JBDTAT010000061.1:0-3046 GCA_039924505.1 Bryobacteraceae bacterium | reverse complement strand
CGAGTTTATCCGTCGCTTCAACGAACTGGCGCATCAGGAGCCCGGGGCGATGACGATTGCGGAGGAATCGACGTCATGGCCCGGGGTTTCGAGGCCTGTGTACGCGAACGGCCTGGGTTTCACGATGAAGTGGAACATGGGCTGGATGCACGACATGCTGAACTATTTTCACGAAGATCCGGTGCATCGCAAATATCGTCACAACAGCATCACGTTCAGCATGTTATATGCATTTACGGAAAATTTTGTCCTGCCGATTTCGCACGATGAAGTGGTGCATGGCAAGAAGTCGCTGATCGATAAGATGCCGGGCGACGAGTGGCAGAAGTTTGCGAATGTTCGCGCGTTCCTGGCTTACATGTACGGGCATCCCGGGAAAAAGCTACTCTTCATGGGATGCGAAATCGGGCAGCGCGAGGAGTGGAACTACAACGTCGGTGTCAGGTGGGAGTTACTGCAGTACGATTTTCACCGTAAATTGCAAAAACTCGTGCAGGAGCTGAATCGCTTCTATTGCGCTTACCCCGCTTTGTATGAGGTCGATTTCCACCACTCCGGGTACGAATGGGTGGATTTCCACGACTCCGCGAATTCAATCATTTCCTTCATCCGGCGCGGCGAGAGTTCGAAGGATTTTCTGATGTTCTGTTGTAACTTCACTCCCGTAGTGCGCAAGGGTTACGAATTCGGCGTCGCTATCCCCGGCTATTACGCCGAAGTTTTCAACACGGATGCGGAAATGTTTGGCGGGAGCAACGTGGGGAACGGGGGTGGTTTAATGTCCAGGCCGGTACCGCGACACGAACGCAAGCACAGTATCGCCGTGACGTTGCCGCCGCTCGCGGTTGTCGTGTTCCGCGGCCCTAGTTGATGGCGTGCTGATGGCGGTGCGAGCGATCGCGGCGCTCTCGCCGATCCTGTTCGGAGCCGCGCTCACGGCGATCACCTGTCTCGCCCTCGGCTCGCTGATATTGCGCGTTCTCAAAATCAGCCTCTATCGCCAAGAGCAATGGCCGCTGGCCTTCGTCGCCGGAGCGGCCGCGTTGAGTGGGATCGTGTTCGCGCTTGGCTGTCTTCATCTGATTTACGCCGGGGTGTTGATCGGCGTCTCGATCGCGGCGCTTATCCCGAGCCGCTTGCTTACGCGCGCGGTTGAGAACCGCGACCGTAAGGGAGCGGTCCCAACTTACTTACAAATTCTATTCATCGTAGGCTTTGGCCTTTACAACTTTCTCTATTTGCGGTACGCTCTGGCACCCGAGATGAGCCCCGATGGCATGGCTTATCACCTTGGCCTGGTCAACCTGTATTACAACGCTCACGGGTTGATCCGGATTACCACTAACATGTACGCCAGCTTGTCCCAGGGGATGGAGATGCTATTCCTGTTCGCATTCGCGTTTGGCAGGCACTCGGCGGCGGCGACGGTGCATTACTTATTTTTGATCTGCCTTCCCTTGCTGATGATTACCTACGCGAAGCGGTTCGGCATGCCCGCGGCCGGTGTCTTTGGCGCGCTTCTGGTGTTCGCGTCGCCGGTCGTCGGCAAGGATGCAACGTCCGCATACATAGATGTGGGGCTTGCCTGCGTGGGATTCGCCGCGTTCTACGCGTTATCGATATGGGAAGAGGAACGGGAAGCCGGCTTGTTGATTCTGGCGGGGCTGCTCTGCGGATTTGCGTTCGCGATCAAGTACACCGGCGCGTTCGTCCTAGCGGGAGCGCTGGTTTTTGTTGTCTGGCGGGGCGGTACGCGCGGCGGCGCGATCGTGCTCGCGAGCGCCGCGCCCTTGATGCTCGTTTGGCTTGTGAAGAACTGGCTATGGGTGGATAACCCCATCGCCCCTTTCGGAAATGCGATCTTCCCTAATCCTTATATTCACGTTTCGTTTGAGCGAGAGTACACCTGGCTGCTCCGGCACTGGAATGGCGTCACGCCTGGGCGCATACCTGTAGAGATCACGATTCTGGGAGGCCGCTTAGGCGGGCTGACCGGTCCCGTATTTCTGGCGGCTCCGATCGCGCTATTCGCTCTACGCGCTCCGCAAGGAAGGCGGCTGCTTGCGGCGGCTTGTGCCACCGGGGCCGCATATCTGTTCAACCATGGAGCGCGATTTATTATTCCCGCTTTGCCGTTCCTCGCGCTGGCAATGGGCATCGCGTTGGCGCGGATACCGGTGCTGTTGTGCCTGGTTGCCGTCGCCAATCTCATACTGTGCTGGCCCACGGTTGTGAACCGGTATTGCGCACCCGATGCCTGGCGCTTTTCCCACATTCCGTGGATCGACGTGTTGCGGATCGAGAGTCAGGACGACTACCTTCGCCACTGGAGCGCGGATTATCGCGCGGACCGCATGATTGAGCGCGCGGTTCCCGGGTCGGAGCCGGTGTTTGCTTTCAGGGGCGTCGCGCAAGCCTATACGTCGCATCCCATTCTTATTGCGTTCCAGGCGGCTTTCAATCAGCGAATTCGATATATCCTCTGCGCCGGATTTCAGCCGGACGATTGTCAGCCGCTTCTCGCTCAGCGCTTTTCCTTTCCGTCGGCAAATCTGCGGCGGCTTCGAATCGTCCAACTCGGCGCCGGGAAAACCGATCTATGGAGCATTAGCGAAATTCACCTGGCGAGCTCTTCGGCTCCGTTGCCGTTCGATCCAAAGTGGGTCGTGAAAGCTTCCCCCAATCCGTGGGATGCCAGCCTCGCGGTGGATGGATCGCCCGTGACCCGGTGGTCCAGTTGGGAGATCGTCCGGCCCGAGATGTTCTTCGAAATCGATATGAACCGACCCCACCGGATCGACACCGTCCGCCTGGACATACCGGGCGCTCAGTGGGAGAGCCGGATGAGGCTCGAAGGAAGCGCGGATGGACGCAGTTGGGTCGCTCTCTCGAATGAACCGTTTCTCGAAAAAGCGCCAGTTATCAAGGATTACCGCCGCTTGGCCGCGCTCGAAGTGAAGCGCCTCGGTTTGCGGTACTTCCTGGTGAGGAAAACCGATTACGAATGGAAAGATTTCGAAAGGTACCGGGCCGAATGGGGTGTCAC
>JBDTAT010000060.1:0-4084 GCA_039924505.1 Bryobacteraceae bacterium | reverse complement strand
AGCGAGTTGCGTGCCCCACGCCTTGGGACCGCGATCCGGCACCAGCCCGGTTTCCTTGATGTCGGCGAAGAACGCTTCCATCGAATAGAAATCCTTCGACAGGAATGGATCGAACTTATGGTCGTGGCATTCCGCGCATCCGAGCGTGCTGCCGAGCCAGATGGCGCTGGTGGTGCGGACACGATCTGCCGCGTACTTGGCGAGATACTCTTTCGGCTGAATGCCGCCTTCCGCCGAGGTGCGATTCAAGCGATTGTAAGCGGACGCGACGCGCTGCTCGATGGTTGCGTTAGGAATCAGATCGCCCGCGAGTTGCTCGCGCGTGAATTCATCGTATGGTTTGTCGTCGCGGAATGCCCGCAGCACATAATCGCGATACGGCCACGCCGGGAAAATGTTATCGCCATGGAACCCGCACGTGTCCGCGTAACGCACTGCGTCCAGCCAATGAATAGCCTGCATTTCGGCGTAACGCGGCGACGCCAGCAGGCGATCCACCACTTTTTCGTAGGCGTTTTTGGAGGTATCGGAGAGGAAGGCATCCACCTCGCGCGGCGTGGGCAGCAGA
The DNA here is from genome assembly GCA_039924505.1 of Bryobacteraceae bacterium. Lineage (GTDB taxonomy): Bacteria > Acidobacteriota > Terriglobia > Bryobacterales > Bryobacteraceae > JBDTAT01. The sequence continues at coordinate 3,516 of JBDTAT010000060.1, read as the reverse complement.
CCGGTGAGGTCCAGCGTCACGCGGCGGATCAGGACTCGGGCGTCGGCCTCGGGCGACGGCTGCAGGCCCTCCGTTGCAAGGCGCGTCTGAATAAACGCGTCGATGGGATTTGCAACTGGAAGATCGGGCACGGCCGGACGCCGCACCGGCTGGTAGGCCCAATGGCCTTCGTACTTGGCGCCCTCGGCAACCCAGCGGCGGATCGTGTCCTTCTGCGCTCCGGTCAATTCCTTGTGCGCATACTTGGGCGGCATGATGCGCGCCGGGTTGGCCGCGAAGATGCGCTGAATAATCGCGCTGGTTTCGGGATTACCCGGAACGACAGGCGTTATTCCACCGGGCAGTGTTTTTAGAGCCTCGTCGCGTATGTCGAGCCGCATGCCGGCCATGCGCGAACTCTTATCGGGGCCGTGGCAGCGGAAGCACGTGTCCGACATGATGGGCCGTATATCGCGATTAAAGCCGACCGGTCCCGGTTCGGCCGCGGGTGCGGCAACCGTGGCGCCCAAAACGGCCCACGCGCACGCCGCCGCGCGATATTTAGCAAAGAGGTGGATCATCTCGATTTTCCCGCCTGCTCCGATTCCCGTATTGTACTCCCGCACTGGCGGCGCGTGGCGGTTGCAAGCCAGAGCGTGTCTCGCGGATACTGAAAGCGGCACATGCCCACGACACGTCGCACCGTTTCCAGAGCGCAGGCGGAATTTCCGGAGCTTGTGGACCGCGCAGCCGACGGGAAAGAGTCGACCATCGTTTCCCGCCGCGGCAAACCCGTCGCCGCCGTCGTTCCGATTGAGGATGTCCGCCTGCTGGAGCGGCTGGCGGAACAGGAGATGGATCGCCAGGATATTGAGGCGGCGCTGGCTGCGCTCGCGGAAGCGAAAGAAAAGGGCACGATACCGCTGCGGGAAGCCAGAAAAATATTAGGGCTTTAGGCCGGACCATGGCAGATCGCCCTGCAGCGCGGTACGTGGTGGAATATTCACCGGCGGCGCTCCGGCAATTAGCGAAGCTCGACATTTTTATCCGGCGGAAGGTCTTTGACGACATCGAGAAGCTCGGCGGGAACCCGCGGCCCCACGGCGTACTCAAGATGGAAACCCAGGACAAACTCTATCGTGTTCAAGTTGGCCCGGGAAAAGATTATCGGGTAGTATACGAGGTTCGCGACGAGGTTCTCCTCGTCCTTGTCGTTACCGTAGGCCATCGTAAGGAAGTCTATCGGCGCGTGCGATAGATTTCTAGAAACTCAGCCGCGGGCTGAGCTGGGGCCGGCCGCCTTCCCTCCAGATCCTTCGCTGCGGGACGGGTCGGCATTGTTCGGTTGCAACTATGCAGCCGTTCGACTCCTCGCCATCACGCTGTTCCGGTGGCGGGTGCGCCCCGGAGTCTCCCGGTTCTCGCGGGTCCAGAGGACGCCCCGTTTCTCGACGTGCTCCAAGCTCTTGGACTACGCCGGGCCTGCGGGCCGCTCACGATGCCGCTCTCCGCATTGTGGTTTTCCCGTTGCAAGCACACGGGAGGCGCCCGGAATGCGTTGTTCGAAGCTCAATTCCCGGCCCGCCAATGCCTCTATCTACGCTTCACCCGGCGCCTCACGGCGCTCCGCGCAAGACTCGAGGTCAAGATGGTTGCCGGTTTATCCCGGCGATTGCGCTCGCTTACGGCCGCGGCCGGGCAACGCGTCAATTTTGCCGAGCCGCACACGTCGGCAAGCGGACCTTTGCGACGTCTGCGACGGGCCGCTAGCGCAGCTTTCCCGGCGACTGCGGTATCATCGTGTCTTCCCATGGCGGAAATTCGTGGAAAGACCGCAACCCGCGAGTCGGCCTCGCTGCCGGCCAGTAGTTCCCCGGAAGAGAAACAGGAGCCGGCTCCTCCGAAGGTTTCGGTGCTGATTGTTTCGCACAACAATATTTCCGCGTTACGGCGATGTCTTCAGGCGCTCGAAGGATCGAAGAATCGCGCCGAGTTTGAGATTCTGGTCGTCGATAACGGTTCCGCGGATGAGTGTCCGCAGATCGATTCCGAGTTTCCGGCCGTCACCGTGCTCCGCCTGCCGCGCTATTTCGGCGCCACTAAGGCAATGAACATCGGCACACGCACCGCGGCGGGCGAGTATATTTTCTTTCTCGACGCCGAGACGGAAGTGACCGCGGAGACCGTGGCGGCGCTCGCGGCGCTGCTCGACGCCGACAATGACGTAGTTGCCGCCTGCCCGCTCCTCATCGACACACAAGGCGCGCCGGTTCCATTCCTTCACCGGTTGCCGACCGCGGCGAGCATGCGGCGGGCGTGGCGCGGCAATGGCGAGTTGGATCCGGTAACGGTGAATCTGGACGCGGAGACCGTGGAAGTGGAATATGCCGGGCGCGCGGCGCTGATGACCCGCAAGCAGTTCGTTAAAGGGATGCATTACTTCGACGAGCATTACGGCGAATACTGGGCCGACGCCGAATTGTCCTACCAAGCCTGGCGTAATCAAAAGAAGACGTTGCTGCTTCCGGGCCTTCGAGTAACACATTATCCGGTCCCGGGGATTGACGATTATCCGCCGGCCGCGCGCACCATTCTTTCCGCCGACTGCGCGTCGGGCGCGGCGACATTCATCCGCAAACACGAGGGCTTTTTCGCTGGAACGATCTTTCGCCTGACGCTGATTTTCTCGGCGTTAGGCATGGCGCTGGCTTCGCTCGCCGGCTTTCGCGACGCCGGATTTTACTGGTCGCGCTTTTTCGCGGTCGCGACGTTCCAGAAAATCGACGGCTTTCAAACCGCCTTGTAGATCCGCCGCGCCAGCGGGCTCAGAACGTGCTGTTCCAGTAAGCCTGTTGTCCCTTATAGTTGTCGTCCGGAAGATGTTTCAGGATGACGCGCTTCACTTCCAGCGGATCCATCGCGCCCTGGCTCCGGTAGAGCGTCTCGCCATCCATTCCGATCAGCACGGTGTAAGGAACGCCGCCGCTCCAGTTGGTGCCAAAGGCGGCGACAGCTTCCGCCGAGTCGTTTGTATTCCAAAGCAGGTTGGTATTGATCGCGTGCTGTTCGTCCAAAAATTTCTGCACCATCGGCTTTTCGTCTGGGGCGTTGATACTGACGGTCACAATCTGAAGTTGGCGCTTGCGGTACATGCGCACCATCTTCTGGATCTCCGGGAACTCCGCGGTGCAGGGGGCGCACCAAGTGGCCCAGAAATTGACTAAGATCAGTTTTCCGGTGCCGTTCTTGCGCAGTGTTTTGAGTTGATCGGCGCTGGTGAGATCCAGCCGTACGGGTTCTTTCGCGGCCTGGGCCAGTTCGTCACGAGTCCCTTTTTCCTTGTAGGCCCATTTGGTGGAGCAGCCGACGGCCGGCATGTGCTCCACCGCAACCTGTTTGTCCGCCAGCATTGCGTCCAGCGCATCGCGGGCTTCGTGCTTGGTTACCAGCGCCTCGCGCGGATTATTGTCGATTCTGCCTTCGTAACGGAGCTTTCTTTCCCGGTCGAAGAGGAATATATGCGGAGTCGCCGTAGGG
>JBDTAT010000059.1:0-2547 GCA_039924505.1 Bryobacteraceae bacterium | reverse complement strand
ACAGAGCGCCGCAACCGCGAACGCTGAGTTGGACCGGTGCAGGTCGAAGAGTTTTCCGAACACAGGCATCAGGATGGCGAGCGCGACGCCGTAAGATCCCGACGCGATGCCGCCCAGATATCCGGCGAAGTGTTGCGAAAAAATCTCAGTGCCGTAGACGAGCGTGAGAATCTGGAAGCCGCCCGCGATAAACATCGCGGAAAATAGGTGCGCCATGACCAGCGGAAAGCTTCGCGTAGCGGCGGCGAGCGCCAATGGCAGACTCAGGACCATGGCGAGCGGGAGCAGGCGCCGGATATTTTTGCTGGCGGACCGGCGCCGGTCACAACCGGTCAACTTTTCCGCGGCCCCTGTGGCTCGATAGCCGACGCCGGTTCAAGCGGCTCGATAGTTCGGATTCGGCCTTGGGCGTAGTAACATGAATCGTGCAGAAGTATGTCCGGCCCAAATCGTCACCGGGAAGCGGGACGGCTGGAAAGAATCAGCCCGGCCAAACGCCGGAAACCACAATTCGGGAGTCGGCGAGCATCACGAAGACCGGACGCAAAGTGGCTGTGGAAGTTTCCTCGGAAGAATATGCGAGGCTTCAGGCGCTCGATGACGCGTCTTGGATTCGCGAGGCCGAAAAGGCGGAAGCCAAGGGATACCTGGGATCGAAGGCTTCGATGGAGTTCGTGCGGAGCCGGCTCCCCCGCTGGAAATGATGCGCCTGGATTTGACCGAACGGGCGCGAAAGTTCCTGGGAACGTTGCCGTGGGCGCAATTTCGCCATGTGCCGCGCAACGGTTTCGCTGGCTCTCCATTTCGCCCGGCGAACATGGGCGGGAAGCGGAATGAAGTCTACCGTGGCCTCGATCGGCTGCGGTAGCGGAGCTCACATGCCCGCGACCGGAACGGGCGCGATCACGATCTTCGTGGGCGATGCCGAGCCGGCTTCGGGTTCCATGCTGACGGCGACGGCCGCAGTGGTGGCTGTATCGATCGGTCCCGGGACAATGTGGAACGCGGAGCCGTCGGCGTCCGATTGGAATAGGCCGGCCGGTTGCGGCGCTCCGCCCTTCGGAATCACCCACATTTCGTAGATCTTGCCGTTCGGCGCGGGCGGAAGGTTGGAGGCGATCAGCAGCACGCCGCTGCGCGGATTCACAAAGACATTGCCGCGCGGAGGTTGCGGCTGACCGGCGCCGAAGCCGATCTGCTTGGTTTCCGGCTGGTCCAGGAATTGCAGAGCTTGATGAACGCGCGATAGATCCATTTGCGTGCGCGCCGCTTGCTGGCGGGCTTCGGCTAACTCGACAGCCTTGCGGCGGTCCTCGACGCTGAACCAGAGCACTCCGGCCAGCAGCACCGCGGTGATCGCGGCCCATGCGCCCGTCCACCCCCAGCCGGACCGCTCGACGCCCACGCCCGCTAATAGTTTCTTGCGCAAGCGCGCCGGCGGCTGCGCGTCGGGCGCAAACGACGCGATGACGGCGTTGGTGGCCAACGCGCGTTTCAGGCCGCGAAGACAATCCGGGCATCCGCGTCCCAGGTGCGCATCCATCTCCGCCTTTTCCTCCGCCTCCAACACGCCGAGCGCGTAGAGTTCGTACATATCGCGCAGCTCGTCGCAGCTCATGCGGTAATAGCCTCGCCCAGTTCATCGCGCAGCACTTTCAGCGCGCTGCGCACCCAGGTCTTCACGGTCCCGAGCGGTTGTTTCATCCGCTCCGCCATTTCGGTCTGCGAGAGTCCTTCGTAATAGGCCAGTTCGATGACGATGCGCTGGTTGGGATTTAGTTTCTGGAACGCCTCGCGCAGCACGCGGACCCGGTCCAGGTTCAGAATTTCGCTCTCCAGATCGGAGAACATGCCGGGGCTTTCCAGCTTTTCAATCTCAACGGCGCTCTGGTTCATGCGGCCGTCGATCGACCGCAAATAATCAATCGCGCGATTGCGGGCGACGGTCAGAATCCAGGGACCGAGCGCGCCCTTCCGCTCATCGAAGGCCTGCACGCGGTTCCAGATGCGGAAAAATGTCTCCTGCACCAGATCTTCGGCCGCGCCGGCGTTATGCACCACGCGAAAGACGATCGAATAGGTGAGGCGTCCGTAGCGGTCGTACAGATCGGCCATCGCCTGGGGATCGCGCTGCTTCAAGCGGCGGACCAAGTCGCTGTCGTCGGCGAATCGCAGCACCGCGGACAGCAGTGGAAACAGAAAAAAGAACACGCAATCCCTTTGCGGCCGGCCGTCAGGCGATCAAGCCCTGGATAATCTCGCCGCTGGTGATCGTGGGCCGTTCGGCGCGCCCGTTGTGCATATAGGTGACGCGGAGATGATCGAGACCGAGCAGCGCCAGAATCGTCGCGTGAATGTCATGGACGTGGATCGGCTTGTCTACGGCGCGCATCCCGACCTCGTCGGTAGCCCCGAAGGTCTCACCCGCTTTGCTGCCCCCGCCGGCCATCCACATGGAGAATCCCCAGGGATTGTGATCGCGGCCGTTGCCCTTTTCGTTGAATGGCGTGCGGCCGAATTCCCCGCCCCACACGACCAGCGTGTCTT
>JBDTAT010000058.1:0-4134 GCA_039924505.1 Bryobacteraceae bacterium | reverse complement strand
CGGGGTCGGGATAAGGCCCTGCAGAATATCGCCCGTGCTGTCGCGCCGGCCCTCATAGTTTGCGAAAAAGAAAGTTTTGTCTTTACGGATTGGGCCACCGAGATTGAAGCCGAACTGGTTGTAGGTAAAACGAGGCGGCCCGTTCTTCGGGCGGAAGAATTGCCCCGCTTGGAACGCGCGGTTCCGGTCGAAATCATAAGCGACGCCGTGAAATTGATTCGTGCCGCTCTTGGTGACCAGTTCGATGCTCGAGGCGCCATGACCATAAGAAGCGTCCATGAAATTCACTTGCACCTTGAATTCCTGAAGGGCGTCGAGCGAAAGGGCGATGGCCGGGTTGAAGACGTTCGCCACGGTAAAATCCGCTCCGTCGAGCAGCGTGTCCGTCGAAGAATTTCGAATTCCGCCGATCTGAATCGAGCGGCCGTCCATCACGCTGCTGCCGCCCGCGACTTTGACGGCGCCGGGGGTGAGAGCGACCAGATCGAAAAAGTTGCGCGCGTTGAGTGGCAGCTCGAGCACCGTGCGGTTCGTGATCGCCGTTCCCAGCGCCGCCGTGTCCGTCTGCAGCAAGGGAACTTCCGCGGAAACCTGCAGCGTCTCGGTAACGGCGCCGATCTGCATTACAAAGTCAGCCCGGGTTTCCGTGTTGACGGTTACGATGAGATTCGACGTTTCGGAGGTCTTGAACGACGGGGCAGCGGCTGTCACTCGATAGGTTCCGGGCTGCATCGCGTTGAATCGAAAATCGCCGGAGTCGCCCGTGGTCAGCGTCCGCACGTCACCGGTCCCCTCGTTCCTGACGGAAAGTTTTGCGCCCGCGACTGCTCCCCCGCTCGTGTCCTTGACGCTTCCAAGGATAGTGCCAAAACCATATTGTGCGGAGAGTTCGGTTGCGGAAATGGACAGAAGGAGTAGCGCGGTGAATACGGATCTCACGCTAGCAGCGTACGTCGCGACCCGCAGAAAGTCAAGGCGCAAAAAAGAATCGTGTCAAGCCTCATTAAAAATGTCCCCGGGTTTACCTCATTAGAAATGTCCTCGGCGCGGCCAGGCGTTGCCTGGCTGCTACAGTAACAGTTGCGCAACGGGGTCGCACCCGATGCGTACCCAAGGCCGACGCGACGGACCGGCTCCGAAGCAATCGGCTGACAAAGACCTTCCGGGCATCCCGGAGGGTTTTTGTTTTCCTGCATTACTTTGGTGAGGCTCCCGAGCGGAGGCCTTGGGTTAGAAACGCGAAGTCAGCCGGGCGCGGTTGGCCCGGCTCTCCTCATTCGATTTTCCGTGAGACGGCTCTTTTCCTCGGAATCATGTCCCGAAAGCTCTTCTGCTTCCAAGGGTGGCCGGAAGCCGGCGGCTTAGGGCGTGAACGATGTACGAACACCTTGGAGCGGGTCGGCGGCTCGATCTTCGCCGGCCGTTGCGGAATCTCCTTCCAGCGCATCGGTTGTTCGCGGTAATACAGTTGGATTCGTCCATCCTCCCATTCGCAGACCGTCACCTGGCTATGAGCCGGCGCATAGTTCCGGCCCTGCGGTTGCACTTGCAGTAGCCGCCCTTTGTAGCTCACCACCCAGTCGTTGCCGAGGGTGCGGGTTTCCTCTAGCCGGAAAATGGAGTCCAAGTCCAAATCTTTCGGCACGGCGGTGTGATAGTCCTCCGCCTCCCCCGGCGCAATCGTAAACCGGCTATTGTGTTCCCCTAAATACGACGGCAGAAACCGATTGCCTTCCGCCAGGCCGGACACCCCCTTCAGCCGCATCTTCTTGATCAGCCGGTCTTGGTGCGTGCCGTGGTTTCTCTCCACCCGTCCTTTGGCCTGCGGAGAGTTCGCCGCAATGATACGGATCTCCAGGTTGGAGCACATCCGCCCGAACTGCGTCGGCGGCGCTTCTCCACGCAGCTCCTGCTTCGGCGTGGGTTCCTTCACGTACACATTCTTCCAGTCCGTGTACAGCGCCTTGGGAATGCCATACTTCTTCACCCAGCTCCGCAGCACTCCCACCGCCGCCCAGATCGTTTCCTGCTCGCTGAAAATCGCCCGGGTCTGGCCGGTCGCGTCATCCACCATATTCATCAGGAAGCACGGCCTCCCACGTCCCTCGAACCAGTCATGCACACTCCCATCCAACTGCACCAGTTCCCCAAAGTGCCGCCGCCGCTGGCGCCGCTGCCGGTGCGCCTTACGCTTGCGCGCCCGGTTCCACAGCCCCGCCTCCAGCATCCACCGCCGCAGCGTTTCCGGGTTCACTTCCAGACCGTCGTCGCTGGCCAGGTGTTCGGCCGCCAACGTGGGTCCGAACCGTTCGCCCACCGACCCGCCGTACTTCTCCGCGATTTTAGCCAGCACCTTCTCGCGGAATTTCTGCGGCTTACTGCGGCCGGACCGCCGCCCGGTGCTTCGATGCACCAGGCCTTTGGCCCCTTCCTTCCGGTACCGCTTCCACAGCCGCCTCGCATGCCGGTACGTCACCTCCATCAGCTCAGCTGCGTCCGCCAGCCCAAGTTCTTTCCGCTTCACTCGGCTCAGCACCTCTTGCCGCTTCAGCTCCTTCACACTCATCCATGTCCTTCCCAACCTGACTCCTTTCAGTCGTCAGGTTAGAGGACAATTTTAATGTGGCCACATAGGGACATTATCAAATTTGTTCAACACTACAACGCGCGGCTGCTTCCGCCGGCGCTATCGCCGCCGGTCGGCGCCTTCGAGTATCAAGTCCCGGTGCGGCGGAACGACCACCGCTGTTCTCCGTATTCAATGTCTTGAACGGCAAAGTGATCGGCTACTGTCAAAACCAATGAGGTAAAGCGCGCAAGTCCAACGCTGCCTCAAGCCGGCCAGCGGCAATGGCCACCTTCGAGTGAGCGCTGAAACCTTCTTTTACGAGAACATTAACGTTCGATACCGACTGCGGCGAGATTCTTGGTTCCGATGTTGTGCTTATCGAACACCTCGTACGGTATGTAGTGGGCCGGAGCGACGCTCTCGCCACGTACTAGACTGAGCACGAGATCAATTAGGCCCGGTCCGTAGAGCTCAGAACAAAATGAAACTGTGCCGATACACGGCGAATCGGGATCGGCGATTTCCGCCCAAATCTCAGGGCTACCACCTTGCCCCATGATCGCTGTGTTTTTTTGGAGATTCATCTTAAGGATGGCATCGCGAGCTCCCAAGGCAACTTCGTCGTCAACCGTCGCAATCAAGATTCGTTTTGCTTTCGAGTGTTCCTGCAATACACGCTCCGTGATTCTGCAGGATTCACCCTGGGTATCGGCGGCCCCCTCGATTGAATCGAGTCGCACCACAGTATCGGCCGGCCGTGGACCGAGCCGACTCTCAATAGACCGGCCCACTCCCGTCATTCGGACTTGAACGGTTGGACCAGCAGACTGGCAGTCGAGAAGGAAGAGCAAATCAACTTCACCCTTCCATCGGGCAATGGCATGTTCTGCCAGCACCTGACCAGCGGCCCAACCAGCCCGGTAGTTATCAACGCCGCAGTAAATGGTCCCGTGTTGGGGATTGATGGTTGAGATTAACGGGATTCCCGCCGAACTGTACATGTCCACTATCACGGGTGCAACTTGTTCGTAGCGTTGAAACTCGATGGCAACGTCAACTCTACTTGCGATCATCGCTTTAGCATTGTCGATCGCCAGTTGGGCATCGCGGTCGTTGTCAAGAACAAACAATTGCAAACCCGCGGCTCCCGCGGCTTGTCGCACGCTATCTTCAATGGCTCTCGCGAACGACGTACGTCGTGTGAGGTTCGCGAATCCGGCCTTGACCTTTTTCGGGCTGCGGTTCAGCTTGTACAGTTTGCCATTCTGTTGTGAGAGGTATCCTCGAATCACCAAAGTGTGCAGAATTCGGTAGGCAGTGGTATGCGCTACGCCGGAACGGGACGTGATTTCCTCGAGAGTTAGCGAAGTGTTTGGAACGTCAAAACATTCAAGGACGCTGAGGGCCCTTGCGAGGACAGGGACAAAGTACTTGTCCGTTCCCCGCGTGAGGACGGAAGCCGAATCAGGCTTGCGCGATTTTGCCTTTGGCTCCGCAGACCTACCAATTTGGTTGTTCACAAGCGGCACAGATGTATCATCCCAATCATAGAACGAACAACGAAT
>JBDTAT010000057.1:0-3914 GCA_039924505.1 Bryobacteraceae bacterium | reverse complement strand
GTGTATTTCGTGATGCCGGTGCGGCTGCAGACCGTGATGGCGGCGAAGAACGTGGCGGCGGCGTTTTTCGTGCTGCTGGAAATTACTTCGATCACCGTGGTGTGCGGAGTGCTGCGAATGCCGTTTTCTCTACCGAAGCTGGCGGAGGCGTACTCGGTAACCCTGGTGGTGACGCTCTACCTGGTAGCCGTGGGAAATCTGACATCGACGTATAATCCGCGGCCGGTCGATCCGTCAAAATCGCTGCGCACCGGCTCGGCCGGCCGGATTCAGGCGTTCCTGGTGCTGGTATATCCGCTAGCGTCGCTACCGGTGTTGCTGGCGTATCTGGCGCGCTATGCGTTCGGCACGGAGATCGCGTTTTATGGAGTGCTGCTATTCGCCGGGCTTCTGGGCATCGTGGTCTATTGGGTTTCCATGGATACCGCGGTGGCGACGGCGGCGCGGCGGACGGAGCAGATTCTGACCATTCTATCGCAGGGCCAAGGCCCAATCTCGAGTTGAAGCCGGTACGCAGTGTTTCACTTGCCCGCCACGCCTGACTCATTGACCAGCACTTTGATGGACGAGCTTCGCTGCCGCGACCGGTACACACGCTCGACGGCTTTTTGAAAATCGGCCGGCTTGGCGTCCGGGATGTTGACGAAGGTCTGCGGGTTGCGGTCGATCAACGGAAACCATGAACTCTGGATCTGCACCATAATGCGATGGCCGCGGCGAAACGTGTGGCAGATGGCCGGCATCGTGTATTCGATCCCGACCGGCTGATTGGGCTGGAACGCCTGAGGCTTCTCAAAGCTATTGCGGAATTTACCGCGAAAAGGCTCGCCGCGGACCAGTTGCTGATAGCCGCCCAATTTATCGGGATACTCGCCGGGGTAGACGTCGATCAGCTTCACAATGAAGTCGGAGTCCGTGCCGGAGGTGGAAACCCAGAGCGCCGGAGCGATGGGTCCGGCGATGGTGATGTCTTGTTCGAGCGGATCGGTTTGATAAGCCAGAACGTCGGTGCGGCGGGCGGCGAAACGCTGGTCCGACGTCATATATTCGCGCGGCATATCGAGCGCGATTTTCGCCATGATGGGCACCGGCTTGGCCGGGTCGCTGACGTATTCGTCGTAGGCGCTCCCGGTTTCCGCCGGCGGATCGAATGAAAGCTTGCCTTCCGCGCGCAGATAGAGCGCCCTCGGCGCCGCGGTTTTCGGCGGCCACGCATCGAAACGCCGCCACTGGTTCGTGCCGGTTTCAAACATCCACGCTTTGGGAATTTTCGGATCGCCCTTGGCCTTCAGATGAAACAGGAAGAACGGAAACTCGATATGGTCGCGAAAATAGACCGACGTTTTGGAATTGAAACGGACGTCGCCTAAGCGGTCGCCATCGCTGCGCGCCCAACCGCCGTGAAACCAGGGACCAATGACCAAGGAGTTGGGGGCGGACGGGTGACTCGCTTCGATAGCGGCAAATACTTTCTGCGGTCCGGCGAGGTCTTCGGCGTCGAACCAGCCGCCGACAGTGAGCACGGCTGGAGTGACACCGCGGAGGTGCGGGATCAAGTTGCGCGATTTCCAGAACTCGTCGTAGGTGGAGTGGCGGACCATGTCGGTCCAGTAAACATTTTCGTTATGCAGAAGCGCGCCGGCATTGGCCAGCGGCCCCATGCGCAGATAGAATTCGTAGCCGTCCGGAGTATCGAAGTCGAACAGCTCGCGCGGCTCGCGCGCCGACGGAGGTCCCTTGCGTCGCACGAAACCGCTGTAGAATCCGAAATTTGCCGCCAGGTAGAACGCGCCGTTGTGATACGCGTCGTCTCCCTTATAGAGGTCCGCGATGGGCGCTTGCGGAGAGACGGCCTTCAGCGCGGGATGGGCATGGATGAGGCCGGCGGCCGCATAGAACCCGGCATAGGAAATTCCCACCAGGCCCACACGCCCGTTGTTGTTGGGGACATGCTTCACCAGCCAGTCGACCGTATCGTATGTGTCGGTGCTCTCGTCAATATCGGAGGGGCCGCCCGGTGCGTCGAGCTCCGGGCGCGTCTCGGCAAACTCGCCCTCCGACATGTACCGGCCGCGCACGTCCTGATAGATGAAGATGAAACTTTCCTGCTGAAACTTCGGCGAGGGGCCGAGCGACCCGCGATATTGGTCGACGCCGTAAGGCGCGACGCTGTACGGCGTGCGCGTCATCAGGATGGGATAGGACTGGCTGTCTTCCTTGGGAGTGTAGACGGCGGTGAACAGGCGTTTGCCGTCGCGCATCGGAATGCGGAACTCGTACTTGGTGTAATGCGCTTTGACGTATTCGAGCGATTTGCGCGCCTCCTCATTCGGGGAAGCGGGCTGGGCGGCGGCTGCGCCGGCCATTAGGAACAGCCAGAAAATTTGAGTACGCATGAGTAACTGCGATTGAGTCTACTGGATTTTGCGCCCAAGATGGAACGCGACACGGGCGGCGTTAGGTGCGCATGGGCAACCGCCGGCTTACGCGCACGACTCAGAATGGGCCTTCCGAGCCGCGGCCGTGAGGGAACGGTGGCCGATCGAAAGTAAACATGTCGCGGTCAGAGCCTTAAGGCGCAGCCGGCGCCGGCGGCTGGGTCTGAGCGACCTTCTGAACTTCCGCCAGCTGCTTCTTAACTTGGTCGGATTCCTGTCCCGCAGGCACCAGTTTCAGGAACGCTTCCATGTGTTCGGCGGCGCCGTGGAAATCCTGCTTCTGCGCCAGAATTACGCCGAGCACGTGTTCGGACCGTGGATTGGCGTGGCGCGTATCCAGCTTCACCGCCTCGCGTGCGCTCTTTTCGGCGTCGTCGAGTTTCTTCAGGTTCAAGTTGGCAACCGCATTATAGAAATACGCGCTTGGGAAATCGTACGGATTCAGCCGGATGACGCGGTCGCTGGTATCGGCCACGTCCTGCCACTTGCTTTCCCGCGCCGCCAACCGGTACATCCCTTCATACGGATTGACGAACTTCGAGTCGGAGGCCATCGCCTGGGCATAGTCCTTGCGCGCCTCGCCGGCTTCGTTGCGCTGCTCGTGAATGCGGCCGAGCTCGTTCCAGGCGGCCGCGAATTTTGGATACTCCGCAACCGCTTTCTCGAAATTCTTCTCCGCGTCGTCGAGCTTATTTTTGCGCTCCTCGGCGCGCCCTTTCTCGAATGCCTTGCGCGCATCCTTGGGGGCCAAGGCGCTGGTCGCGCTGATGGTAAGCCCTTCGACGTTGGCCATCCGGTGCAGCAGGATGGTGCCCACGTCGGGGTCGTCGAGCGAACGGCGCATGGCGAGATTCACGGAGTCGGAACGAAATCCGGCGAGCGACGCGCGCAACTCGCATCCCATAATATCGCGGGGCCGTATCGTGCTCTGTCCGCCCGGCATCGTGGACCCCTGTCCCATGGATCCCGGTCCCATCGAACCCGGCCCGAAACCCGGCGAATAGCTGGCATCCGCCATCACATCGGTATTCTGCCCGAGCTGGAAGCTAAACCGGCCCTTGGAATCCGTGTAGCCTTCGGGGCGGGGGGTACCGTTACAGAGCATTTCAATGACGACCGGCTCGGGCGGAGGCGTGCCATCGCTCAACATAACCTTCCCGGAAAGAAAGATGGGACGCGCGATCGGCTGCGTGTTCTGTTGCGGATTGTTCGTGCCCGGAAGGTTCGGAATGGTGTTGGGGTTGTTGTTAGGCATGGTCGGGGTGGTGCGGCTGGGACCCGCGACTCCCCCCGCGGCGCCGCCGGGAACGCTGCCCGCTCCTCCGGCACCGCCTGCCGCGCCGCCTCGTTGTGCATCCAGTGCGAGCGTGGCGAACGCGAAAATCGCCGCCAACCCGAAAATGCCGCTTCGAAAATATAGTTTGTGCATGGTACTCCCCGCGCTGTCCAGATTATAGTCCTTCCCGCAACGGGTCG
>JBDTAT010000056.1:0-3498 GCA_039924505.1 Bryobacteraceae bacterium | reverse complement strand
GCTGCGCGGCTCGGGATGACATGCTGACGGGGATTCGTCCCTATGAGCGGTTCCCCCGGCTACCCTGCCGTCGCCTAACGAGTCCTGATGCCCTCGGCAATGTCGACCTTGAAAGTCTGCTTCATCTTCGTCGTGCCGTAGGTCAGCTCGGCGGTGTAGTCGCCGCTCGAGATGAGTCGCTTGGCATCGATGCCGCCGTATTGGATGAGGACGTCTTTCGTCGGGAGCAGATCCCAATTCAAACGCGTGATTCCCTGCGCGGCGGGCGATTTCAAGTTCGCGATTGGCGTGCCCTCGGGGTTGGTGATCGTCAATTTGATCTCGTCGCCGGTGTATTCCTTCACCCAGACGTTGAAGATTGCGCCCGGCGGCGGGTTCGTGCCGCGGAATTGGCCTTTGCCGGCCCATTCTTCCCAGCCCGGCAAAAGATAGGCGCCGTAAGCGGGCGCGACGGTGAAGAGATGCGCCGGCTTGGCCGCGATCTCCGGCGTGAGCTCTCGCAGCGGTCGGGCGTCGTCGAGAATCGCGAGGCTGCGGCCATGCGTGGCAATCACGAGATCGCCGGTGCGCGGCTGAATTTGCAAATCATCCACGCGCACGGCGGGCAGATCGCCGAAGCGCATCCATTTTTTCCCGGCATCGAACGAAGCGAAGAGCCCGAAGTGCGTCCCGAGGTAGAGCAAATTCGCGTTGCCTGGATCTTCGCGCACGACTTCGATCGGCGCGTAGTTCGGCAAGCCCTCGCCGACCACGCTTTCCCAGGTCGCGCCGCCGTCGGCTGTGCGCACGAGCATGGGGGCATCGTTCCCGCTGCGGTAGGCGTTAAGCGCCACGTAGGCCACTTTCGGATCATGCGCGCTGGGTTCGATGCGTACGACCCATTGGCCGCGCACGTCTGCCGGAAGGTTCTGCGTCAGTTCGGTCCACTTGCCACCGTCGTTATCCGTCACCCAAAGGCGACCATCGTCCGTTCCGGCCCAGAGCAGGCCGGCCTTGAGCGGCGATTCCGCGAGCGAGAAAATGGTGCCGTAATTTTCCGCGCCGCTCCCGGCCGCGTTCATGCGCGTGGGATCGGCGTGCGTTAAATCCGGACTGATGACGGTAAAGCTCTCGCCTCGATTCGTTAGGCGGAAGACGCGATTGCCCGCGAGATAAAGCGTGCCGGGCTTATGTTTGCTCGCGATCAGCGGCGAGTTCCACTCGAAGCGATATTCTTGCTGGCCCTCGGCGGAATCGGGTCGGAGCTCGCGCATCTCTCCTGTGCGCAAGTTCGTCCGATGCACATTCCCCTGCTGGCTTTCGGCGTAGAGGATGTCGTGATCGGTCGGATCGAAGACGACGTAGAAACCGTCGCCGCCGCCCAGATTAGTCCAGTCGCCATTCATGATCCCGTCTTTGCTGAGCACGCCGGTCGGTCCGACCCAGTTACAATTATCCTGCAAGCCGCCGGCGACGCGGTAGTACGGCCGCGAGTCATCGACCGAGATGCGGTAGAACTGGCCCGCAGGGATGTTGTTGAGGTGATCCCACGTCTTCGCGGCGGAGAAACTTTGGTAAACGCCGCCGTCCGTGCCTAACAAGAGACGCGAAGAGACGGGTGGCTTGGCCGGTTTGTTTTTGTCTTCGGGCTTGGCCGGTTTCGGCGGCGGCGCGCTGCCGACTTGAATGGCGAGCGCGTGGCAATCGGGATGCAGCTTTTGCGAGTAGTCTTCGCGGAAGCTGCGGCCGGCATCGTCCGAAACGAGAAGCGCGAACCCCAGCACGTAAACGCGCTGATCGTTGGCAGGATCGATTCGGATTTGGCTGAAATAAAACGGCCGCGGGGCGATGTCGCTCATCCGGGTCCATTTTTCGCCGCCATCTTCCGAGCGGAAAATCCCCCCGTGTTTGCTGTGGAGATCGCGCAAATCGCTCGCGCCGCCTTCGTCGCTCTGCACCACGGCCATGACGATCTTTGGATTGTTCGCGGAAATGCTGAGCCCGATGCGGCCGGTTTGCGTCGGCAAACCGTTGCTCAATTTCTTCCAGGCCGCGCCGCCGTTCACGCTTTTGTAAATGCCACCCACGTCTTCCCCGCCCGAAGCGGCGGTGCCGTAAGTGAAACCCCACGGCGTCCGCTGGCGAGCGTAGAGGACCGCGTAAACCACCTCGGGATTCGACGGATCGATGGCGACATCGCCGCAACCGGTGCGCGCGCCATTCGGACCGGGCGCTTGCAGCACAGCCTTCCAGGTTTTGCCGGCGTCGGTGGTTTTGTAGAGTCCGCGCTCGCCGCCATCGACCCAGAGATGTCCCATCGCGGCGACATAAGCGGTCTCAGGATTTTTCGGATGCACCACGATGCGGGCGATCGTGCGGCTGTCTTTCAGGCCGATGTTTTGCCAGGTGCCGCCGCCATCGGTGGAGCGGTAAACGCCGTTCCCCCAACCGGAGGAATTGCGATCGTTCGCTTCGCCGGTGCCGGCCCAGAGCACTTCGGAATCCGAAGGCGCGATTGCGACGGCACCGATCGAGAGTGTCGGTTGTTTATCGAAAATCGGATCGAAGGTGGTGCCGCCGTCGCCGCTCTTGAAGACGCCGCCGGTGGCGAGACCGACGTAGAAAAGGTTGGGATTGCGCGGATCGATCGCGATGTCGGAGACGCGTCCACCCATGATCGTCGGCCCGATGGCGCGCGCTTTCAGATTCTTGAAGAGGACTTCGGTCAACGGCGGCGCGACCGGCGCAGCGGCGACTTCACGCTCGATCGGCGGAGTGGGGGAAGGCGAGAGAATCGGTGTCGGCTGATCCTGCGCGCGCAGAAGAAACGGGGTGGCGCTGAGGACGGCGAAACAGAGCGAAAGAAAGCGAGAAGCCATGCGGCAAACTATCCGCCGCGCGCAGACTGTCGCCTCTGAAGTCTGGAATCGTCCGCGCATGATGATTGACGGCGGTGGCGGTTCCCGTGGAAAACTGGCGGTCCCATGATTCTCCGGCTTCTTCTTTCCGCGTTTCTGATTTGCCGCCTCGCGGCTGCTCAAACTTCACCCGTGCCAAAGTCGCCATCCTCAAAAGAACCGGCAGTGGAGAAAAAAACGGATGCCGAGAAAGAAGCGGAAGAAGAACAGAAACGTGACCGCGAGGAGCGCGAGCGGGATCGAAACCGGCCCGCCTCGCCGGAGCAGATGGAGGCCGCGCGGACGCAGGCGATTCTCCCGCCGGTGGTGCCTTGGGATGGCAAGAGTCGCGCGCTGATCGTGGGCAAGGGCGACAAGTGGATCACGCCCGCGGAGGCGTCCGATTTCAAGACCACGCCGTCGTATGCCGGCACCGTCGCCTGGTTGCAAAAGCTGGTCGCGGCCGCGCCGAAGCAATTGCAAATTGTCTCGTTAGGCAAATCGCCTGAGGGCCGCGACATCTGGCTGGTGGTGGCGACGCATGAGAAAGCGTTTACGCCCGAAGCGCTCCGCAAGGGCGGCAAGCCCATCGTCTTCGCCCAGGCCGGCATTCACTCCGGTG
>JBDTAT010000055.1:0-2534 GCA_039924505.1 Bryobacteraceae bacterium | reverse complement strand
CGCCTGTCCGCTCTCATCGATCAGGCGCGAAAGGAGGGCAAGTAACATGAACCCCGCATGGATGACCGATTTCTTCGCCGTCACCGTTAAGGTAACGGTTCTTCTCGCCGTGGCGTGGGTGGTGACGCTCGCTCTGCGGCGCGCCTCGGCCTCTACCCGGTACATCGTGTGGGCGTCGGCGCTCGCCGGCTCTGCCGCGCTACCTGCGCTGGCGCTTCTGCTTCCCACCTGGCGCATCACCGGCGTTCCGCTCTCCACTTTGACGTTCGCCGCTTCGGGGCCGGCTGCGGCTTCCCGGACACATTGGCCGGCATTTCTATTCGCCGTATGGTGTGCCGGCGCGGCGCTTTCGCTTTTCCGCCTCGTCCGTTCCGTCGCGGCGGTCCACGCTCTGGCCCGTTCTGCGCAGCCGGCGTTCCAGGCGTCTCCGTGCGGCGCGCCGTTGCTTGTTAGCGGCGCCATTACGACTCCGATGACATGGGGCTTTCTGCATCCTGTAATCCTGCTGCCCGCGCAGGCCGTCGATTGGCCGGCCGATCGCCATCACGCCGTGATCGACCATGAGCTCGCCCATATCGTCCGCCGGGATTGGCTCTGGCGCATCGCGGCCCACGCTGTCTGCGCGCTGTATTGGTTCCATCCCCTCGTCTGGCTCGCGGCCGCCGCCCTGCGCGACGAAAGCGAACGCGCCTGTGACGACCGGGTGCTCACCGGCAACTTCAAGGCGTCCGACTATGCCGCGCACCTAGTTGAAATTGCCCGCGCCGCCCGCCGCGGCAAACTCGCGCATGTGGCCGCCCTGCCGATGATCCGCCCCTCCGATCTGGAACACCGCGTCGCCCACATTCTCAACGGACGCTGTAACCGCGGCCACGCCGGCTTTCTAGCGTCCGCCGCTGCCATCGCCACGGTCGCGTTGCTGGTGGTTCCGTTAGCCGCTATGCAGGCGGGCAGCGGCAAGGCCTATAAGATTGGCGACGGTGTTACAGCGCCTTCGGTCGTCTCCAAGGTCGAGCCGGAATATACCCAAGAAGCGAAAGACGCGAAGATCCAAGGGACCGTCGTACTGTACGTCGAGATCGATGAGAACGGAAAAGCCGCAGCGGAGAAAGTGCTCCGCAGCCTCGACTCTGGCCTCGATCGAAACGCCATCGACGCCGTCCGTCAGTGGAAATTCAAACCCGGTCTCCGAAAAGGCAACCCCGTCCGCGTGGCCGCCCGGATCGAAGTAAACTTTCGCTTGAAATAGCGCTCCGGCGCGCGCAATTGTGCTACAGTGTGTGCGGCGCCGGCAATGTGCCCGGGTGGCGGAATCGGCAGACGCAACGGACTTAAAATCCGTTATCCGGCAACGGGTGTGCGGGTTCAAGTCCCGCTCCGGGCACCATTAAAACAAGGTATCCATGCCGTCCCATCGCGCCACGCCGCAACCGTATCAGACGCTCGCCGTGTTTCTGGCGGTCACCGTGGCGCTCGCCGCCGGAGAATTTCCCCGGAGTCTCAACGCGTACTCCGGCGCCACCCCAACGCTCGATGGTCTCATCTCGCCCGGCGAGTGGAACGACGCGACGCGGTTTGAAGGCGTGATTCACTGGTCCCATACGTTCACGCCCACCAGCGACGCGAAAGATCTGGCGCTGCTGGGCTACGTCAAGCACGATAGCAAACGCCTTTATTTTGCCTTCGACGTTACCGACGACGTGCTGTACGGGATCGACACGCCGCGCTGGCTGCCGCGCGAAAATCCGAAGGCGCACGAGCTGACAAAGGAAGGCTTCCCGTGGTTCGGCGACGAAATGGAACTGCTCATCAACGCCTCGAATCGCTGGAGCGCGGGCGGCGGCGCCGTCGGCGACGGATCCTCCTGGCAGATGGTCTGCAATCTGACGAAATCCCGCAAAGGTGGGATTGGCAAAGGCGGTTTGCTCGAAGGCGAGCCGCGCACCAGCCCGTCCGCGTGGAACACCTACCAGCGTTGGATTCTCAGCGGCGCGCAGGAAGCGGTAGCTAAAGTGAAGCCGGGCGGAAAGGGCTACATCATCGAGTGGGCGGTCAGCTTCGATCCGTGCCTGGAAATAGAGCCCGGCAAGTTCTACTCCGATACGATGGGCGACCGCGCGATGGGCTTGAATATCGCGGTCGGGGATCTCGATAAACCGGAAGATGGCGCAGGCAATTTCGGCAATTTCCACCATGAAGAGTGGTTCGCCGGAGACCCGCAGCGCCGCACGGATCTGAAGGAGTGGGGCACCTTATGGCTCCGCACCGCCCCCAAGCCCGGCGCACCCAGCCGCCGCTAAGGCATCTCGATTTCAGAATACGCGGGCGTCCACTGCGCGGCCATCACGCGCGCTCGCAGTTCCTCTTCCGGGATTGGATCGGCCAGCCCGCTGCGCTGCGCCTCGAAGCCCACGGCCATCGCAATCTCAACCGCTACACGGCGCAGATCGGCCAGTGGCGGCAGCAGCGGCGCATCCGAATCCGTGCGCGCAGGCGAGTGTTCCGCCAGTTCCCGCGCGGCCGCCAACATCATC
>JBDTAT010000054.1:0-8164 GCA_039924505.1 Bryobacteraceae bacterium | reverse complement strand
TACGAACTCCACGGTTGCCGCATCTGCGTAAAGGGCTTTGTCATGCGGCCCAAAAGCCTTTCTGGGAGGGCTGGCCGGAGCGGCCGCCGCAAACAACGCAAGCCATCCAATCCAATGCTTTTGAATTTGCATAGTAAACTCCTATCTAAATAGTAAGCCGCCATTCGTGCAATTTCGATACTTTATTTTAGTCGGAGGAACCAATCGGAGGAACCAAAAAGATATCGCCCGTGTCAAGTCTTGCGAGTATTGTGTGTGGTGTTGATCAGCAGGGCGAATGTCGAGGGCTTCCATTGTGAGCGTCAGGATCGATGGCATTGCCGCATATTGCGGCCACACACTTCGGCAATGCCCTGCCCGGCGCGGATTACCCCGGTCAAATCGTTTTGAAACTCTGGTCACCGATGCCTGAGGCATGATTCTACGCCGGCCTGAATGAAGAGCCGGGAAAAACCAGTCGTGGTGACCAGTGCCGCGGCAATCAGGCTCAACCTGCGTCTGGTAAATAAAGCCGACACTGGCCACTGAGGTTCGGTGGTCATTTCGCGTTTTGTCCTCCCGCTTCTCGCGTGTTCAGATATGCGATCAAATCGGACATCTGGGTTCCATCAAATCGCGGCCAAGATAATTTCTTCTCGGGGAAACGATCCAGCATGGCCGGACCGTGTTGCCAGAGAGCGCTCACCATCCCGATTCCCGTGAAGGCATCTGGCCCCCGGGCAAGGCTCGGCGCGCCGCTTGCAGGGTCGCCGTGGCATACGGAACATTTTTTTGCGGCGAAGACACGCTTGCCTCGAATTGCGTCGCCGCTATCTTCGAAAAACTGCCGCGCCCACAGATAACTCACCAGCACCCGCATGTCTTCGAGTTCCAAATGGGGGGGCGGGGCGTGGCGTGCGGTCATCCTGGGTTCATGGTTCCACATCTCGGCCGCAATCCCCGTGAGAGTCTGGTGCTTTAGCCGGGGCGCCAGGGGAAGCTCGCTCGTATGACAGCCCGCGCAACCACTCGATAAGAAGATCTCTTTGCCGCCCTGACCCGTGGTCGTCCGGAAGACTCCGGCGATTTGGCGCGTCGAGGGAAGATTTCTCAGATAAACAAGAATGTCGGTAAGATCCTGGGCACTCAATCGGATCCACCCAAGCTTGCGAACGTCAAGTTCCTGGCCCATGTCCGCGGCGTGGTTCCACATAGCATTCACGAGAGCGATTGGGCTATCGAGCGAATTCCACTGGCTGATCGGTTTTGCCCGGGCCACCTTTGCCTCCGCCAACCCGTGGCACTGCGCACAGTGCCGCTCCTCAAAAAGCCGTTTGCCTCGTCCAGCGTCACCGGGCTTTTCAAAAAAGCGCACCGAGTAAAAGTATGCAAACAGATCCGCCGCCGCTTGCTCATTAAGGTCGCCAGGATGAATCCCGCGCTCTCGCATAGCCGTCCACATGGCCGGGGCGTGATTCCAGAGGAGACTCGCGAGAGTCGCGGGGGTATAGTCGCGATCCACACGGCGGCCCAAATCCGGGCCAACATGGCCGCCTTTTCCATTCACGCTGTGACATTCGATGCAACCCTGCGTTTCGAACAGGCGGGCGCCACGCGTCGAATCGGCCGCGACGATCTCCGCGTGCGCTACCGCCGCGCCCAGAAATAGGAAAGCCCATCGCGCTAGAGTCATCGCGTGAACCTCAACCCGGTGGTTACCAGATGCGTTCGGAAACCCTCGTATAGATAGAACGATTCGCCGAATCCGTAATAGCGCCACTCGCTGATCCAGGAGAGTTTATTCCGCAAGGGTACGGAGAGCTTGGCTACCGGCTGATAGAAATTCGTTGGGCGACTGCCGGAGGAGATGAAGAACGAGCCGCCGAGGGAAAGTTTGGCCGACCTCAAGGACGTATCGAAAGCCCCTGTCATCTCGTGCGCATTGTCACGGTAGAAGGACCGTTCTGAATGAAGGTCCTGTGGCGCGAGATAGTTGATATCCGAGCGCAGCGTCGAGCGGGTATACCCGCCCTGCAATCCCCATCTCTTGCCGCCATCGGGCGTCCATTGAAATGAGAGCGACTCCTGCCGCGCTAGGAAGTCGTAGTGGATTCCGGGTGTCGGGTTCTGATTATTCAACAGGTTCACATCCGCTGAAACGTTGAGCGATTGAGTGAGCTGGTATCGCGCTCGCGCCCGCAACTTTTGGTAATCGTGCAAGCTGGTACGGAAATAAGTGTCGCCGCTGGAGGCTCCTTCGAAATCGCCGGTAACGGAGAGCTTCTGATTCGGATGATACGCAAAGCCGCCAAGCCCCACGTTGCGGCGAAGCTGGCCGCGATCAAGGCCCGCGAGGCCACTCGGAGGAAGCGTTACGTTGCTTCCGTCGCCCCAGACATATCGATATCCGCCGCGTAGAGTTAACCGGGAAGTCACGTCGAAGAGAACTTCGATTTGCTGCTGATTGTAATTCGTGATCAGCGAAGAAGAAAGGAGTGCGTCGGCCGGTTGCGTGAGAGTAGCGGGTAACAGTGTCTGCCTCGCTAAACTGGAGCCGCTGTCGCTCAGGCGATCCGTCAGCCATGATTCGAGGATACGAACTCCGCGAAATGGCCGGAGCTCCGCGCCGACGCTACCGGAGGTATGCGGCAGGTTCGCCTCCGCGGAAAGAAGGTACTGCTGCTCCGTGTAGAACAGCGCTTGGCTCAGAAGAGCGAGATTGCCTGTGTCGTATTGCCGATAGTGAACATCCGTATTGGGACGGCTGTAAAGGAACTGCCCGTAGAGATCGAGCCACGATGTTGGACTGGCAGTTGCCAATCCTTTGCTGTAGATGCTGTCCCCCCGGATGCCATAAGACTGCAGCAGGCTGCTCAGATATTGCGTCTGCCCCAATAGAGGCGACAAAACGTTTCCAAGATTGCGAGTGTTGGAACCCGAAAAGGCGCTCTGGTCGTCCTTGAACGTGGTGCCGCCCTGCTCCAGCGTGACGTGGAACCGGCGTAGTTCGAACCGGACACCCGCGCGATAATTGCCGGTCGCGTCATGGAGCTGGTCCGGCACCGCATATTCGTTTCCGTCGCCCACAAACGTGGTTACCCCATTGCCGTAGCCCGAGTCGCGTTCATAAGCGGCGTAAGGAACGAACCAGTTGCCGGGAAGCAGATCGAGTTGAAAGCTGCTGAAGCGGCGATGGGTGTCGAGCGATCGCTCGTTCAGGATGATTCCCCGAGCGAGCAATGGATCGGCGAACGAAGGCAAATCGTTGAAATAGGCGATATTCCGGTAATCGGCTGTAAAATTGTACAGTTTGTTCTTTCGCGCATCCACATGAAACGTGGAGTATGGGTCGTCGCCCCAGTTGTAAGCGCGGACATCAATCCGGTCGAAAGCGCGCGCCTTCGGATCTGTAATGGTGAACTCCGTGCCTAGAAGTTTTGGACCGGAGCCGAGGTTGACAATGCTCCGATAGGTATTCGCGCTACCGCCGACGTCCGTTCTCCAGCGGTAGCCGAGGTCGACGAAACCCGTTAACCACGGTTCGGAAGGCTCGGGCTTCGGGCTGGGCTCTTGCGCCGCAAGCGGGAGTAGGACGGCGAGGACTGCCAGGAATTTCATCGCAATAGGTTCCGGTCCACGTGGCTGCCGTGGATTTTCTGATGGCAAATCGTGCAGTTTCGAAATCGCGCGGAACGCAAATCGTGGAAAGCGGGAGGGACTACTCCGAGCGCGGCCCTGGTGTTGGTGGCGTTCGGCAGATTCGCATGGCACTCCAGGCAAACCAGCCGGATTTCCTGCCGGATCAGCATACGCGGATTCGCGGACCCGTGCGGCTCGTGACACGCCCAGCAGCCCTCAAATCGCACGGGCGCGTGCTCGAATGTGAAGGGTCCGCGCTTATCCCCGTGGCATTTGAAGCAGCCTGGCTCGTTTGCCGCGAAGGTCTGCATCATACCGGGCCGGAAGCTTCCATGCGGGTTGTGGCAATCCACGCAAGACATGGCGTTCTCAGTTACGCGGTGTTTGAACGGCCGCTGAAATTGCGCCATTATATTTTGATGGCAACCGGCGCACTGCTCATTTACCGCAGCCGGCTTGCGCGCGACCAGCCCGAAAGGTCCGTTCGCGTGGATCTTATGACAGGTGGTGCACGCCACCAGATTTCGGGCGTGGCTGCTCTGGATGCGGCCGGCGTGCGTCGGCCTGTTCAGATGGCACATCAAACACGCGCGGTCGGTTTGCGCCGGCGGAAGCTTCGCTGGATTACGAATATCCGCGGCGGACGTCGATTCCGCGTGCTTCGCTCCCGGCCCATGACACGATTCGCAGGCTTGTTCCACCCCGTGGTGCGGGTTCTTCTCGAAAGCGTTCCCGATCTCTTCGTGGCACGTCAGGCATGCCTCCGCGCCCACATAGCCCGGCTGTTGAGCCCGCGCGCCTATCGCCAGCGCTAGCAGGGCGACCGCGGCCAGAACCGAAGCCCGGCTCTTAATATTGCGCGTGTACTTTGCCAACGTTAAATTCGCCGCTTTGACCATAGCAGGCCGCGCAGCTTTCCGCCAGCGTCGTGGTGTTGATGAGCGCGTGAGACGTTGCGGGTATCGTGACGTGACAGGCCGTGACAGGAGCCGCAGGCGGCGCGAGTAGGAGTGATATAGGCCGTCGCCTGCTTCGCCCCCGTGTCCTGCTGCTGGCAGGACTCGCAACGGCGCGGGGCGGAAGGGAAGACGACCGTTGACCAGTCCGCCATCGCGTTATTAAACCCGATGATCTGGTACGGCTTTCCGGCTTGCACACTGGGCAATTGCGATCCCATGTGGATTTTGTGCGCCATCACCTTCAGGTCGATGGTATTTCCAGTATCCGGGTCAACGGTTTGTGGGGTGCGGCACAGCACGCACATTTCAATGCCGGCCGCGAGCCTCCGTGCGCCGATAGCTGGTCGTGGCACTTGTTGCAGCTTTGGGTTTTGATTACATCCCGGGCGTTAGTTACTGGCGAGCCGTTCGGAGCGAAATTGAACGTTGCACTGGCGTAATTAGTGCCAAGGTTGAATTCAGTGAGATTGCGCGAGCCGTAGATACCGATCGTATGCGTCGCGGAGGCGTCGAATCCGGAGGGCGCCTTGGTCCGGAACACATACTGGTACTGTCCGTCCGCAATCTTCGTGGCGGTTCCACCTGTATCCGCCCCGGCTTGGTTCACCGTGCCGCTGACGGTGCCTGTCGCGGACCGGGTTGTATAGGGGACGCACTGTTCCTGCCCGTTCGGGATATAGGACGCCACGAAACTCAGCGAGATCGTACCGGGCGTAGTGATACCCGCTGTATCAAGCCGCAATCCCTTCGGATCGGCGACGGTGTAGGTGACCGTGATGGCAGCCGTCCGCGGCGACCTGTGCGGACTTGATGCTGGTGACGAGACCTGGCCGAACGAAATCGACCGTTGCGGCGCCGGCGAAGTAGGCCTTGTGCCTCGGGGTGAATGGATTCTTTGAAGCGGCGCCAAGCGCAATCGCCGCTATTAACATCCCTGACGCGATCTGAAGCTTTTTGCTCTTCGTCGGAAATCCTCCGCTCCGGAGCAAGATTCGTCCGAGCATTATCTACCGAATCTACCGAGCCTAGCCTAAATAGGGCGATCACGGTTAGAGTTGAGTTTTAACCCAAAGTGTTTAGCTCAGAGATGGACATCTTCTTTCACCCAAATCGGTTGCCATCATAGGCGCCACGGAAAAGGCCGGAAGCGTTGGCCGAAGCATTCTGTCCAACCTTATCGCCAGCCCCTTCGGAGGCACAATTTATCCCGTGAATCCGCGGAGGTCCAGTGTTCTCGGGATCAAAGCATATTCTTCGATCGGCGCAGTTCCAGATCCGATCGAACTGGCGGTTATAGTCACGCCGGCCTCTACCGTTCCCGAAGTGATTCGCGAATGCGGAGGACGCGGTATCAAGGGCGCCATTGTTATTTCGGCCGGCTTCAAGGAAGCGGCAGCTCACGGAGCGGCGCTTGAAAGTGAAGTACTCATTGAGGCTCGGCGGTGCGGAATGCGCCTGATTGGGCCGAATTGCCTCGGAGTCATGAGCCCCATCACCGGGTTCAATGCGACTTTTGCTCGTAGGATTGCGCGACCGGGAAATGTTGGGTTCCTCAGCCAAAGCGGCGCGATGTGCACCGCGGTGCTCGATTGGAGTTTGCGGGAGCAGGTCGGATTTAGCGCGTGTGTGTCGACCGGATCCATGGCCGATATAGGCTGGGGCGAGCTGATCGATCACTTGGGTAACGATCCGAAGACCCGCAGCATTGTGATCTACATGGAATCCGTAGGGGATGCGCGAAGCTTTCTCTCCGCCGCGCGTGAGGTTGCGCTCCGAAAGCCGATCATCGTGCTCAAGGCCGGGCGCACCGAACAAGCAGCCAAGGCGGCGGCGTCCCATACAGGTACGCTTGCCGGAAGCGATGAAGTGCTGGATGCGGCGTTTCGCCGGTGTGGAGTTTTGCGCGTCGATCATATCTCCGAAATTTTCGACATGGTGAAAGTTCTGGCGCTTCAGCCGCAACCGCAAGGTCCTCGCTTACTGATCGTCACCAACGCGGGAGGGCCGGGTGTTCTGGCCACGGATGCCCTGCTGTCGGGCGGCGGGGAGCTCGCGCCGCTCAGCGAACACGCAATAATCGGGCTGAACGAATTTCTTCCGCCGCACTGGAGCCACGCGAATCCCGTCGATCTCATCGGGGATGCCGGCCCGGAAAGATATGACGGCGCGCTGGCGATCGCGGCCAAAGAACCCGATACCGACGGACTGCTGGTGATCATGACCCCACAAGGCATGACCGATCCGGCGCGCATCGCGGAGGGCCTGCAAGGATACGCGAAGTTGCCGGGAAAGCCAGTGCTCGCGAGTTGGATGGGCGGCGTCGATGCCGCGCCCGGCAGGCGTATTCTGAACAACGCCGGGATCCCATCCTTCGCGTTCCCCGATACGGCCGTTCGCTCGTTCCTGCACATGTGGAAGTACAGCTACAACCTGCGCGGACTGTACGAGACTCCGGCCATCGTCGAGGAACCTGGATTCGAGAGCTCGCGCGCCTTGGCGGAGGCGATGATCCGGAACGTCCGTGATTCCGGGCGGACGCTCCTTACGGAGGCGGAGTCCAAGGATTTGCTTCATGTCTACGGCATTCCGGTAGTCGAAACGAGAGTAGTTGCCGATGCAGCTGATGCCGTTGCAGCCGCCGATTCGATCGGCTACCCGGTCGTCCTGAAGTTGAATTCGACAACCGTGACTCACAAGACCGAGGCAGGCGGCGTCCATCTGAACCTGATCGATGCAGCGGCGGTACGAAAAGCCTTTAGCGCCATGCGGGAATCCGTGAGCGAAAAAGCCGGCCACAGCACTTTGAGGGAGCCAGTGTTCAACCGATGGTCCCTTCCGATGGATACGAGCTGATCATCGGCAGCAGTATCGATAGTCAGTTCGGGCCGGTCCTGTTGTTTGGCGCCGGAGGACAACTCGTCGAAATTCTTCAAGACCGCGCTCTCGGCATTCCGCCGCTGAACACGATCCTCGCGCGCCGGATGATGGAGCAGACCCGGATCTACCGCGCGCTCGGAGGCGTGCGCGGCCGGAAGCCCGTGGACATCGGCGAACTGGAACGAATCCTGGTCCGATTCAGCCGGCTCGTCATTGAGCAGCCCTGGATTCGCGAGGTCGACATCAATCCGTTCCTGGCGGGTCCGGAGAAGCTGATCGCGCTCGATGCACGCATCGTGGTTTGGGACAAAGATACGCAAGAAACCGATCTGCCGAGACTGGCGATTCGGCCGTATCCCGTGCAATACGTCAAGCGATGGCGCCTGAATGACGGCTCCCCGGTTACGATCCGTCCGATCCGCCCGGAGGATGAGCCATTGATGGTGGAGTTCCATCGTACACTTTCGGAGCGAAGCGTTTATATGCGCTACTTCGGGTGGATGAAACTAGATCAGCGCACCGCGCATGAGCGGCTCGCCCGCATGTGCTTCCTGGATTACGATCGTCAAATCGCGCTCGTTGGCGAACGCATTGGTGAAGACGGAAAGCGCGAAATTGTGGCTGTGGGAAGGATGGCGAAGCTGCCCCACACTAGCGAGGCGGAGGTCGCATTCATTGTGAGCGACGCGTTTCAGGGTCGCGGACTAGGC
>JBDTAT010000053.1:0-3631 GCA_039924505.1 Bryobacteraceae bacterium | reverse complement strand
GCCGCTTCTTGTGAGTGGTCGGTGGTCACGTAGAAATCGTAGCCGTTCGCCTTGGCCAATTCGAAATGTTCCCGCGGCAGTCCTTGATACTTCTGCCAATCGGGTTTCAGAATCAGATTTGGACTCGGATACTGGAACGAGTCGATCACGTAAATCCCCGCACAACCGTTTGCGGCCTTAACGTATCCGTTCGACCAGAAATATGTGCCGGGTGCGGAAGGATTGGGAGCGTAAACGAGAATGCCGGAGCAGCCCTTCTTCAGAAACTGATCGCCGTGGGACCACGTGTACGCAGTATGCGCGTGAGTGCTGCCCGCGTAGATATTGTACCCAGCTGATGGATGGTTTCCCTGGCCCATTGCCAGACCGGAAACGAGGAAGAAAACAACGAGTAACGGAGCGCCTAGAGGGCGCACGGGGCGGATTGCGGCACAAGCTTCTCGAGGATGCATAAGCGAGTAGAAAATTCGATTTTCGGAATGAGTCTATCACACGCATGTTTTCAGGGCAGGACAAGCTGGCTTCTTCATGGTCCGGTATTTCGCATTCCTTTTCATCCGAAGTTTGCAGATACGCCCGCAAGGCCGTGGCCCGGACCGGGGAGTCTTCCCACATCTCAAATCCGGCGGTCCAGCCGCCTGCCCGGCTGGTGTAGGATAAGGAGTCAACCTAAGTTAGCAATGGCGACCTCATCGGACAACCTGGTGGCCGAGACCAACCCCGGGCAGTTCGTCCCTCCCGTGCCGTGGGCGACGCTGGCATGGTTCGGTATTCTGCTAATCGTTTGCTACGCTCCTATCCTGAAGCATCTTGTCGGCCAGTGGATTAGCGATGAGGACATGGGACACGGCTTTTTTGTTCCCCTGGTTGCCGGATATATCGCGTGGCAGCGGCGGGAGGAATTGCTTTCGCCGCCGCTACGGCCCAATTATTGGGGATTCGCGATTATGCTCTTGGGCGCGGCGTGGGAGCTGGTCGGGACGTTGGGGGCGCAAATCGTGGTTCAGCGAACGGCGTTCCTGGTTTCGCTGGTGGGCGTTATCGTGGTGCTCGGAGGAATGCGCGCACTGCGGACGCTGACGTTTCCGCTGTTTCTGCTGCTGTTCATGATTCCGATTCCGGCGGTGATTTACGGCCAGATCACGCTGCCGCTGCAATTGTTCGCCAGCAAGGTGGCGGAGACGGTGCTGAGCTGGCTCGGGATTCCGGTTTTGCGGGAAGGCAATATCCTGGAGCTCGCCAGCCAGCGGCTCAGCGTGGTGGAGGCGTGCAGCGGTATCCGCTCCCTGCTGTCGTTGTCGTTCCTCTCACTGATTTACGCCTACTTTTTCGACAGCAAAGTGTGGATGCGGTACGTGCTGCTGGTGGCTACCGTCCCCATCGCCATTATTGCGAATGCCGGGCGTGTCACGATTACCGGAATTTTGAGCGAATATCGCACCGACCTGGCGCAGGGGGCCTTCCACGAGATGGAAGGTTGGGTCATTTTCGTCATCGCGCTGATGATTCTGATCGCCTTCCACCGTTTCGTGAATTGGGTTTATGCGCGGGTGCGCGCCAAGGAGGGCAGTCCCGATGGCATTTCTAACTAGCCGCAGTGCAGTGATCTTGAGCGTTGCGCTGCTGGCGCAGGCCGCGGTGTTTTATGGCGGATCGCGGCCGGAAGTGTTGCCGCCGCACACCACGCTGAACACGTTTCCGGCAACGCTCGGCAAATGGAAGATGATTGAGCAGGGCGTGGTCGATAAAGAGACCGAGGACGTGCTGAAAGCGGACGATCTGCTGACGCGGGTCTATGCGGCGCCGGGCAAGCGTCCGCCGGCGAACTTGTTTGTCGCGTTCTTTCAGTCGCAGCGAAGCGGGAAGTCGCCGCACTCGCCGAAGAATTGCCTGCCGGGGTCGGGTTGGGTGCCATCGTCGGCGTCGATCATTTCCATCACCGTGCCGACGGAACCGGCGCCGGTGCGCGTGAACCGTTATGTGGTCGCCAATGGAGACCAGAAGAGCGTGGTGCTCTACTGGTACCAATCGCGCGGGCGCGTAGTGGCAAGCGAATACCGCGCGGCGTACCACACGCTTGCCGACTCCATGCGGTATAACCGGAGCGATACGGCGCTGGTGCGCGTCGTGGTTCCAATTGTGGACAACGATGCGCAGGCGGCGACCAGCACGGCGATCGATTTTGCGCAGTCGTTCTTCGCGACGCTGCGCCAGTACCTGCCGGCCTGAACGGAGGAAAACGGATCGTGAACACCGGGAGAATTTCGGCGCCACTTCGACGCCGCGACGCGCTGCGGGCCACCGCTGGAGCCGCGGCACTGTTTGGATTACCGCTCGGGATTAAGGCGGCGCCGTCTCCAACGCTGCCGCCCGATGCCATGCATCAGCGCGATCCGGAGGCGTACTGGACCGAAATCCGCAACGAACAATTCCTGATGCCGGCTTGGCGCGCGTATTTCAACAACGGCAGTTTGGGCGTGCCCCCGCGTCCGGTGGTGGATACGGTAGTGGATTTTGTGGAGCAGGGCGCCACCCGCGCCCATGGCGTCTATCCGCGTTGGGGTTACCGGACGCTGGATGCGGAGCGCGCGGAGTTGGCTGAGTACGCCGGCTGCAAAAAAGACGAGCTGGCTCTGATGCATAACGCGACCGAGGCGATGAGCACGATCGCGGCGGGTCTCGACTTGAAAGCAGGCGATGAAGTTCTAATCACCGATCAGGAACATCCGAGCGGACGGAGCGGGTGGCTGCAGCGGCAGGCGCGCGACGGCATCGTTGTCCGCGAAGTGAAGATCCCCCTTCCCCCTAAGGATCCGGGGCAACTTGCGGACCTCATGGTGTCGGCAATCGGACCGCGGACGCGGGTAATCAGCTTCAGCGGCATTACCAGCCTGACCGGCTTGGTGATGCCCGCCCGCGACATTTGCCGGGCGGCGCGCGCCAAAGGCGTTATCACGGTGGTCGATGGCGCGCAGATGCACGGCCAGATGGCGGTGAACATCTCGGATCTGGACTGCGATTTATTCGCCGGCAGCCCGCACAAGTGGATGTTCGCGCCGCCCGGATCGGGGATGCTGTATATCCGCGAAGAGATGCTGGACCGGGTGTGGCCTTTGACCGTGACCGGCGGCTGGGACCAAAAATCCTTGAAGGCCGCGCGGTTCATGATGGTGGGAACTAACAACCGGGCGATGGTGGAAGGGATGATCGCCGGGTTGCGGTTCGCGAAAGCCATCGGTCCGGATCGAATCTACGCGCGGATTCACCAACTGGCCCGGAGAGTGGTGGAGCACGCCGCCACGATTCCCTACATCAAATTAGTAACACCGCCCGACGACCGCATGTATGCGGCGCTGGTGTCGCTCCAGTTCACCAAGGATGCAACGAAGCTGTGGCCGGTGTGCGGCAAGCATAAAATCTGGATCTCGGGCGCTCAGCGCGTGCGTCTATCAACGCACATCCACACCCGGCCGGTCGACATCGATCTATTTTTCGATCTGATGCGGCAAACACTCGGGTGACCGCCGCGACCGCGAGGGAGCGGCTTTTACTACGGACTGATAACCAGGGAGGATTACAATATGGATCGCTTTTCCAGGCGGGATGCAATGCGGTGGATGGCTGCCGTAGC
>JBDTAT010000052.1:0-3363 GCA_039924505.1 Bryobacteraceae bacterium | reverse complement strand
CGGGGCGGCGAGTTGCAAAGACTTGATGCGCGGCGGCGGCTGGGACGGAAGAGTGATCCGGATGTGGTCGAGCATGGCCTGGACATCTTGTTCCGGCTGCGTGTGGCGCGGCAGCACGAGCCAGCGGTGGTCCAACATGGGACTCCAGACCTCGACCCTCTGAATCGTCGCCGGCTTTTCGAGCACCGCCGCAGGCCTCAGCCCCGGCGCGTGAATAATCAGCCGATTCTTCAGCGTGACTTGCAGACGGCAGGCGAGGAAGGCAATCAGCACGTGAGCGTCGGCGCGATGCTCGAGTTGATGATAGATGGGGCGCGACGCAGACTATGTGGACTGACCATCCCTCTGAGGTCATGGTCATTGATCCCCCGTCACTTGGCGTTGATCGGAAATCGGATTGCAGTGGCAGAGATTCTTGAGAACTCTCGATTCGAGATAAAGCGAACGAGCCACACCGATGCGTTTGCCGTCCAGGATAGCTTCTGAGCAAGCTCGGCTGGCGGCCGATCTGGGTCCCAGAGGAATTCGCGTCAACGCGATTTCAGCACGTCATGTCAAGACTACCCCGGCGCGCGGGATCGGGGATTTCTCCAAAGTACTGGACGCTGTGGCCGGGCATTCCCCGTTCTGGCGTAACACGGACCCGGCGGAGGTCGCCGACACCGCTGTTTTCCTGGTCAGCGATCTCGGCCGCCGCGTCACCAGCGACGCGAGCATTCGGTCGATGCCGGGATCCCTATCATGGGCTTGTAGCCCATTGCCTTACCAGAGGCCGGATTATTTCTCCCAGGATATCGGGCATTCTCCAACGCATACGGCTTCAACGCGGGCACCCGCACGGTCCGCCGTAGAAGAGATGGCAGAAATAGGTAAACGGCTTTGCTCCGTGGCTGAGCTGGCGGATCAGGACATCGGCATCCAGTCAGAGCGGGGTCCCTTCATCGTGGTAATCCACGCTGCGGCGATCACAGCGATTGTTTCGCGAAACTCCGGGGCTGTAGAGACGGTGCGGGGCGTGAGAATGCTGCCCAGGCACTGCATAAGCCGCTCCTATATCCAGAGCAGGGTTGGGAATGTAGCTTTCGTCAGGCGCGGCCGGCCCATCGCAAAAACCCGAGCAGAACTTAAACACTAGTCCCGATCCAAGAAGCTGGATTCAAAATCGGATTCAATAAGCGCCCGCTGCGGCGAATATACCCGCTATTTCGGCCTCTGGCCAACTGTAGAATGAGCAACATACGGCCGGACGTGGAAATTACGAATCAGCCGCACTGCCAACTGAGCTAGGGTGGCCCTGTTTTTACGACTATTAACAACTTGCGGCCAATTCTCTCAATTGGAGTCGCGTCTCATACAGGATGAGCGGGTAGCAGCGATCCGCCATGCTGAGAAGCGATCGTCAACGCCCAGGCAGGAGAAAAAGTGAGCCAGAAGCACAACCGGGCCTTTTCGGAGGCTGGCGATGCGGCCGGATTTAAGGAACGGAATCGCGCGGAGGGGTATGGCTGGCTGAGCGTGGAGTAGAATTCATCACCCCTCTTAGCAGCCCGCACACGGTCGATATGAAGCTACATGCGTGGTGGTGTGTCTGGTCTGCAATCGTCTGTACGGTCTCCGTATTGGGCTCTGATGCTCTTGTTCTTGCTTGCTCCGCTGGCCGACTCCGGGCAAGACCCGGCGAATCTTATTGTCAATGGCAGCTTTGAGAATCCGCTTTCTCAGTTGGGCTGGCAGATCGACCCCAGTGCGAAGGCGCTGGGATCGCTGGCGCTCAGCTCCCGGAACGTCATGGCCGGCCGGCAGAGCCTGGCACTGTCGCCCAGCGCGCTCAACGCGGACACCGATTGGAAGCCGGCGATTTACGGCGCTGGTCAGGCGATTTCCGCGACAGCATTGCAGGGGCATCAGTTGTATCTCACGGCCTGGATGCAAGCCGATGCGGGCAGCGTCGGCATTATTCGGATTTACGCGCTGTCGCAGAAGGGGATCGCTTTTTTTCAAGAACTGCGCCAGCCGCCGGCCGCGAACGGGCCGGTTTTCCGGAGAGATGTCTTGCAGGTACCGAACGATCCGCAAATCCAGTATTTGCTAATCGGCTGCATGGTGGAGGGGACGTCGGGCGCGGCGTATTTCGACGACATCAGTCTGATTCCGGGTGTGCCATCCAATTGGCTGGAGGCGAATGGGACACCCGATGCCGGCGATCCGATGGCCGCCATGATCGCGGTGAATGCCAATCGGCATGGCCGCCATATTCCGGCGACGTTGTATGGGACGAACCTGGAGTGGCCCGACGATGGAGACGGCGCATGGAACGAACAGACTGGTGGTCTGGATTCCTCGCTGGTGTCGTTCACCCGTCAACTGGGCACAACGCTGGAGCGTTTCCCCGGGGGAATTTTTTCGGATTTTTATTCATGGCGCAATGGCGTAGGGCCGCAGGCGGCGCGTCCGGCAACGGCAACATACCCGGGCGGTCCCGTCCGCGCGCATCATTTCGGCACCGACGAGGCGCTGGCCTTCGCGCAGGCGACCAACGGGCAGTTATTGATCACCGTGAATGTGGTGACCGGAACACCGGCAGATGCCGCGGCGTGGGTCGCGCACGTCAATGGCGGCGGACGCCGCGTGCAGTACTGGGAGATCGGAAATGAGTCGTATGCTGGAGGCGGTTCCGGCGCCGCCGCGGCTTCGAGTCTGACGCCCGAGGTTTATGCGAACCGTTACCTGCAGTTTGCCCAAGCCATGCGGGCGGCGGACCCGGGGATCAAGATCGGCGCGATCATGGACGAGAACTACGCACACACCCTGCCGCGGAGTTACCCGGACTGGACCGATCGAGTGCTGAGTATCGCGGGAAGCCAAATCGACTTTCTGTCGGTACACTGCGGGTACGCGCCGGTCATCGCCAACGACCTCGGCTGGAATCCGCGCACCGTATACGCGGCCATGCTGGCTGCGCCGCTGCTGATCCAGCAACAACTCACCGGCCTGTCGAGCCGCGTGGCCGCGCTGCTTCCGAACCGGGCTGCGCAGATGCCGATTGCCGTTACCGAGTGGGGGCCGGCGTTCCAGGGCACGCCAGATGGCAGATTCGTCGATCATACCAAGACGCTCGGATCGGGCCTGTTTGTCGCCGATACGCTAAAGGCATTCATGGAGTCTCCGCAGACGCAAATTGCGAATCTGTTCAAGCTTGCGGATGCAAACTACATGGGAACCATTGGAATGCGCGGCGGTGAGTTTGCTTCCAAAGCCAGCTATCTCGCCCTCCAGATGTTCAGCCTCCATTTCGGATCGGAGTTGGTCGCTACGTCAACGCAATCGCCAACCTACGACTCGCCGACCATCGGCTGGGTAGAC
>JBDTAT010000051.1:0-4626 GCA_039924505.1 Bryobacteraceae bacterium | reverse complement strand
TTTTAGGAGCAAGGACACATGATCATCTCGATGCGACTTCATGCGAGCCCAGACGAAATTAATGCCGTCCGCGCACGAATTGAAGAGTTCGGCTACAAGGTGCATTCCATTCAAGGCGAGGAAAGGGTGGTTATCGGCGTGGTCGGCATGGGCGATGTCACGGCCTGCCTGGAGTCGCTCGAAGCCATGCCGGGCGTGGAGCGGGCGATGCGTATTTCAGCGCCGTATAAGTTTGTCAGCAAGGAGTTTCGCGCCGAGCGGACACGGGTTCGCGCCGCGGGCGTCGAAATTGGCGGCGACGAATTCATCGTCATGGCCGGCCCCTGCTCGGTGGAAAGCGAGAGCCAGATTCTGGAAGCAGCCGAAAACGTCGCCGCAGCCGGCGCCAAGCTGCTGCGTGGCGGAGCGTTCAAGCCGCGGACCTCGCCCTACGATTTCCAGGGATTGCAAACGGAGGGGCTGAAGCTGCTGCGTAAAGCCAAGGAAGCCACCGGGCTCGGCATCATCACCGAAGTGATGAGCGAGCTGGACGTCGATCTGGTGGCGGAGTACACCGACATTCTGCAGATCGGCGCGCGCAACATGCAGAATTTCGCGCTGCTGAAGAGGCTCGGCAAGTGCGGCCGTCCGGTGTTGTTGAAGCGCGGCATGAGTTCGACGATTAAGGAACTGCTGATGTCCGCCGAATACGTGGTGGCGCACGGCAACCCGAACGTCATCCTCTGCGAGCGCGGCATACGCACGTTTGAAACTTACACGCGTAATACCTGCGACATCACCGCCATCCCAGCCTTGAATGAGCTGACGCACCTGCCGGTGATTCTCGATCCCAGCCACGCCACCGGCAAGCGCAGCCTGGTCGCGCCGCTGGCCCGCGCCGGCGCCGCCATTGGAGCCGACGGCCTGCTGGTAGAGGTCCATCCGTGCCCGATGAAGGCGGTTAGCGATGGCGCGCAGTCGCTCGACATCCCGCAGTTCCGCAAGATGATGCAGGATCTGAAGCCCTACATCGGATTGTGGCGCGAGGCGCGGATGACAGAAGCCGCCCTAACGGTGTAACCTTCCTCTGTGCGGCTCCGAATTCAACCAGCGCTGCTGGCGCTCAGTCTCACGATTGTGTGCCTGGGCGTGCTAGCCATTCTCTATATCGCCCACGAGAACCGCATCTCGACACCCGAGTCGATGATCGCGTGTCTGCCGGCCCGGGGCGCCACGCTCGCCTATATCGACGTCGCGGCCCTGCGCCGCGTCGGGATTTTAGAGCTGGCCGCCGGTTCCAAGGCGGTCGAAGATCTGGAGTACAAGAGTTTCGTCGAATCCACCGGCTTCAACTACCGGACGGATCTGGATTCGGTGGCCGGCGCGTTTTCCGGTGACACGACCTACCTGGTGGTGAAGGGACGCTTCGACTGGAAAAAGCTGAGTAGTTATGCGCGGTCGAGTGGCGGCACTTGCGTCAATGGATTTTGCCGCGAACCGGGAAGCGCGCCGAATCGAAGGATATCTTTCTACGCCTTGAAGGCGGATACGATGGCGCTGGCGGTAAATCCGGACGGGTACGGCGCCGGCGACATTTCCCCGCGCGGGCGCCGGCATGTCGACCCGTTGCCCGATCAACCCGTCTGGGTTTCCGTGCCTGGAACCTACTTTAAAACAGCCCAGGATCTCCCAACCGGCACTCATGCGTTCGCCACGGCGCTGGCCGCTGCCAACAAAGTCGTGTTTTCCGCCGGTCCCGAGAGCGACCACCTGCTGGTGCAGATGAGCGTCGTTTGCGCGACACCGGAAGCCGCGTCCGCGCTCGCTCTGCAACTGGAAAACGTGACCGACCTGCTGCGTAAAATGGTTGCTCTGGAGCATCAGACGCCCAACCCGCGGGACTTCAGCGGCGTCCTCACCGCAGGCTCATTCCAGCGCGTCGGACCTACGGTGTTCGGCCGCTGGCCGATTCAACGTTCTTTCATCGATACCCTGGTGGAAGGTCCGCTGAATTGATTCGGATAAAGGGGACGATCCTCTGCGCCGGGAATCTGGTTCTCGACATTTTAGTCCGACCCGTGGATGAGCCGCGCTACGGCGCCACCACGTGGGTTGAGACCATTGAGCAGCATTTAGGCGGAAATTGCTCCAATGCTTCCTATGCGTTGGCATTACTCGGCGCGCCGGTGCGGGCGCTGGGAGCGGTCGGCGCCGATGAGGCCGGCGGCCGCGTGCTGTCGTGGCTGGCCGCGGCCGGGGTGGATCTCAGCGCGGTGCATCGTAGTGCTACTTCCCCGACCGCAACCAGCGTTGTTCTGGTAGCCGCCGGCGGGGAGCGCTGCCTGCTCCACCAACCCGGAGCGAGCGACCACGCCTTTTCGCAACCGGTGGAGTTCACCGCCGCGTTGCTCGAAGGCGCCGGTCACTTCCACCTTGCCAATCCGTTCGCGTTGGCCGGCATGCGCCGGGGCGCCGCCGAAACCTTGCGGCGCGCGAAATCCGCCGGCCTGACGACGTCGATGGACGCGGGCTGGGATCCTATGGGTGAATGGCTGGAGGTGCTCGGTCCGTGCCTGGAGCATACTGGCCTCTTATTCGTGAACCAGGACGAGGCCCGGATGCTGAGCGGCAGTCCGGACCCAGTCGAGGCCGGCCATCGTCTGCGCGATCGCGGCGTTGCCGATGTCGTGGTGAAACTGGGCGCGCACGGTTCGGCGGTGTTCACCGCCGAAGGTGAAATCCGGTCCGCGTCATTTCCGGTCGAGGCCGTCGATACCACGGGCGCGGGCGATTGCTATGCCGCTGGATTCCTGGCTGCCCTCCGCCGGGGCGCCGGACCGGCCGAGGCAGCCCGCTTCGCGAATGCCGTGGGCGCGCTCAGCGTTCGCAAGCTTGGCTCGGTCGAAGGATTACTCGGTTATGAGGAGACGCTAGCGTGGATCGCCGGACACAACCCCGCGGCCGACTCCTAAGTAACAGCCCGCAAAACGGAGCGCGGGCTGTCTAGAATCCCAGATCGGCACTTTTTTGACGGCCCGGTTCTACTTCGGCACAAATTACTGTAATTTTTGCAGACCCCGCATCGTGCGGCAACGACTTGCCTTCGTAGATAAAGAAGTCCGGAAGTGGCACACGAATTGCTCTGTACGAAATCGAGATGAAAACAGGGAAGGCTCAAAGAACGAACGGTTGCTCTGCCAACGTGCCCACCACAAAAAATACCTCTAACCCTGCTCTTCCAAGCAAATCCAAACAACCCACCCAACCCGTTCTTTGAGCCTTTTAATCCTTATATAATCCAAAGTGATGTCCGCCTCCGGCTGCCAGAATTTCGCCACATGGCGGAAATCCACCATCGGAACCACTATCCCGCGGTCTCAGCCGTCCTTCACGAGCGGGTTAGTAACGGTTAGCCCGGCAAAACGAGCCAGATCGCGGTCGGCCGACCACAACGCCGCCACGCCGTGCTGGCCGCAGATAGCCGCAATCCGTGCATCGTGAACCATCCCGCCACCGACGCGCCCGGCGGTCAGCGTCTTCTTCAACGTTTCCCAATGGACTGCCGTCTCGCCGATGAGATGCAACGTCGGCACTTCCAGCCAGCAATCAACTTGCAAAAGGGCGTCCCTGAGAGGAGTTGGCGGCTTATAGATCCGCGGATGGGTTACAATTGCAAGGAATTCGTGAATGCACGGCCATGGAATCGCCCACGGCCAGCCGCTCTCCGCTAGTCCGGTGAGGCAGCGGTCGGTCCAACGGATGGATAGGGTTGATCACTCGCCGCGGCCGTCGTAGATTTTACGCCGGATCGATTCCTGTGTCATGGCCACCGTCGTTAATCCCTGGCCGGAAAACGCATGCTTCCGCAAACGGAAACCGGCCGCGGATTGCGGTTCTGAATCGAGCAACCGCCGCAGACCGGTCTCGACAATTTTCAAAAACGATTCACCGCGTGAGGCGGCGTAACGGCTGGCTTCGTCGAAGAGATCGTCGGGAATCTCCAGCGTCGTCTTCATCATTTGATTCTACTGGCTCATCCCGCACGCCGCAATCGTCCACATCGACTCCACCCGCTCCGCGCGCAAGCCGTAGATCCTGTCGTAGAGATTCATCGACGGGTCGCAGTGCGGAACGACAAATTCGATCCGGTCGCCCACCTCCACCGGCGCCGGGCCGCCGTCCACAGTCAGCTTTCCGTGCTCGTCGCCGCCCCAGGAGTAGATCAATTCCGGCATCGACTTTGCCTGCGGCGGGAACGGCTTGTCAGTCGAGAATGCTTTAAACCCTCCGTCGACGATTGCCAACTCGCGCGACGGCTTGCTGACCACTGTCGTCAGCACCGATAGCGACGTGACAAAGTCTTGATATACGGCGCCGCCGTCCCGTCCGCCAATGCGGTTGTAGTCGAGGTCCATGAACAAAAAGCTTCCCGGTTGCAGTTCGGTGACGCCAGAGAGCGTGGAGTCGATATTATATGTCCCGGTGGAACCGCCGGTGACGAGCGAACATTGAATCCCACCCGCCTCCAATAGCCGCGCGGTTTCAACGGCCTGCCCCATGGCTTCCATCGATACCCGCCGCCGTTCTTCCCAGCCAATGGTGTGCGATGCCTGCCCCGCATAGGCTTGAATTCCCGCCAGTCGAACA
>JBDTAT010000050.1:0-3385 GCA_039924505.1 Bryobacteraceae bacterium | reverse complement strand
GGGAGACGATGAGGTTCTCGACATCGACGCCGAGGTTGCGCGCATAGGATGGGTCGAGCGCGTGTTCGGCGTCGATGAATGCGGCCGAACCACCTTCGGCCTGCGCCTGCGCGATCAGATGCAATGCCAGCGTCGTCTTGCCGGACGACTCCGGCCCGAAGACTTCAATCACGCGTCCGCGGGGAAAACCTCCCACGCCGAGTGCGGCATCGAGCGAAATCGACCCGCTCGGAATCACTGTCACCGGCAGCGTATTGCGCGATCCTAGCCGCTGCACGGAGCCTTTGCCGAACTGCTTCTCCATTTGAACCAAGGCGATGCCAATCGCCCGCTGCCGTTCTTTCACGTCCACAGACACACTCCTTGTAGCTATTGGGTGTCCGTGAGGAAGCGGATTTCTCACCGGAAAATGCGAGGCTGCGCCGACTCTCGCTCCTCTTCGCGTTGTCTTCGCCTCTGTAAGGCCCATTCTGAGCCGCGCGCGTTAGCAAGCGGTTGCCCGATATGCACCGAACCTCGCGCTCGAAGGCCTGCGCCGGCTAGACGAGCTGCGTGCCGGTTTGGGACGTGTCGTATCCGGCGAGGACTTCGAGCTTACGCCGTAGAGTGGCCCGCTGAAGAGTATCCAGAAGCGCCTTGGCGGGCGGAAATTCCAGAGTCGCGGTGCGCATCGCAAAATCGTAGCGTTCGCTATTCAGCGGGATGAAGTGAAGGCCAAAAGTCCGGGCGGCGGAGCGCGTGGCGACGCAGCAATCCGCATCTGCCGACGCCACGCAGTAGGCCGCCGCAAGATGACCGTGCGCTACGCGGCCGTAGCCGTTCACGAGTCGCGTGGCTACACCGGATTGCTTGAGCAATTTGTCGAGCAGCGAGCGGCTTCCCGATCCCGGTTCACGGTTCACAAAACGAATATTCTTGGCTGCAAGGTCTTCCACTTTCTGGATGCCGTTCGGGTTTCCGTGCGCCAGCACCAGGCCCTCTTCCCAGCGTGCGAAGGTGATTACGGTGACGTCGACATCCGGACACTCGCGTCGAATATATGGGAGATTGAACTCGCCGCTCTTCGCGTCTTGAAGATGCAGACCCGCGACGTGTACTTTTCCTTGCCTGAGCCATTCCAACGCCAATCGGCTGGAGGCGGCGGCGGACACCAGTTCCACGCCACTGAGCCGATGCACCATGTGCGCCAGGATACCGGCCGCCGGATCGCACCCGGCGAGTAAAAGCTGCTGTGGAGACGCTTCGGGTCTCGTGAAGACTGACAGGTCCGCCCGGCGGTTCGCGCCGCCGGCCTTATGCACTACACCATCGGCATCGGGCAAGTAATAGGGAGACGCGCGCACTGGAACACTCACCCAGCGGGCGCCAATTTGGCAGATTCGCACAGGCTGCCCCTTGACGGATTCAGCCGCGCTGAGAACTTCAGCCGACAGCGAGCTTGTCTCCGGCCCCGAATCTGCTGGAAGCGAAAAAATCTGATCCACCGTCACTTCCAGCTCGCGGGCCAGGTGGAGGGCTACCGCGGTGTTCGGAACATACGTGCCGGCTTCAATCGCATAAATGGTCTGGCGGCTCACGTGTACGCGCTGCGCCAAGGCGGAAGCGCCGATACCCCGGCTCTTGCGGATACGGCTGAGTTGGTTTTGAACAGAGGATTGCATATGTGCCTCTCTCATAAAATCGCGCACAACGGAGCGCGGCGGCAGTTTGTTTCCGGTTGCTATTAAGGGCGCCGCCGCGCCCTGTGCGCTAAAAGTGAATTTTGCTCACAAATTCGAATACGCGCGGATTTCCCGCGCTGGTGATGGAGCCGAACGCGGCGCTTCCAAAGCTTCCATTGGGATCGTTGAGCAGCGTCGTGTTGGAGATGTTGAACGCCTCCGCGCGAAACTCGAAGTTAACACGCTCGCTAATATGAAATGTTTTCGAGAGCATCAGGTCGGCGTTCTGCAACCCGGGGCCGCGGACCGGATCTCGGGAACTGGTTCCAATCGCGAACTGCGGCGCATTCGTGAAGCCGCCTGTATTGAAGAATTCCCTAACGCTGCGCCCCGCGAACGCGTTCGGATCGGCGATCCGGTTCGGCCGCTGGACGGCAAAGCCTAGACTCGAATTGTTGTTTGTCGCTTGCGTCACCGGAACGGCGTCGCCCGCCTGCACGCGCACCAGGCCGGCAATTTGCCAGCCGGAAATCTTCCAGACGCGCGGGATATCGTACACCCAACCGGTCGCGAAGACGCGCGGAATATCGCCGCTCGAAACATCTTTCTCCAAGTGGCGGTTATAGGCGTCGGCAGCTCCCGTGGTGCCTAGAACGGGACCCGTGAAGATGGTTTGTGAAAACACGCTGGAAGCGTCGTCAATCAACTTGGAGAATGTGTACGAGGCGGTGAACGTCAGACCGTGCGAGAGACGCTTTTCCAGAGTGGCGGCGATCGCATTATAATCCGAGTTGCCGACGTTATCGCGGAACAGCTCCACGTTCGTGAAGCGCGGATACGGCCGTAACAACTGTTGTTGCGCAATGGCGGCCGCGCCCAGCGAGGAGGACGCCGGGATCTGGCCCAAATAAGGATTCGCGACCTTAGAAAGAAGCGCCGGACCCATCGATAAATATTGGGACGGTAATTGATTGATGTTAGCGTCCGGAATACCGAGGCGCGTGTTCTTCGATCCCAGGTATTCCGCCTCAAGATTGAGATTCTTGCCAAACGTTTTCTGAACCGTGAAGTTCCACTGCTGGGAGTAGCCGGAGCCGTTGTTGCGATCGACGCCAAACACCCCTTGCCCGAGACCGGAATTCGGATTCGGCGCCGTTACCTGCACAGACGGCCCGCTAGCCAGTGTGAACGCTGCGTTCACGTTGTCCTGCGACTGCTGGCCGACGGTCTGAATAAACGGAAACTGGGGAAGTGTGAACGGCGTGGTGATGCCGCTCTGTTCGAACCAGATCATGCCATAGCCGGAACGTATCACCCAACTGTCTCCGATTCGATACGCCAAACCCGCGCGCGGGCCAAAATCGCAGCACTCCAGTTCGCGCGCGGTGTGCGGGAAATCCAGCACCTGGGTATTCAAATTGAAAACCGCTCCTTGATTGTGCGCCTCGGTGGATGGAAAGTTCAGCGTGTATCTCGTCCCCAGGTTCAAGGTGAGCCGGTCGGAGACTCTCCAGTCGTCGCCGGCAAAAAACTCCGCGATATGAGCGCGCTCCTGAATCACTTGCTTCTGGATGTCGATGCTGAAGGCATTCACCTGGCCTAGCAGAAGCGAGGCCACGGAATTCCCGCTGCCGGCCACGGAAGGATTATTCGTGCCGGTAGTCGTGAACCCGAACGAGCCGCTCGGGTTGGCGGGATTGAGCACGTCGAGAGCTTCACGCCGA
>JBDTAT010000049.1:0-2776 GCA_039924505.1 Bryobacteraceae bacterium | reverse complement strand
GTTCGTCCCGGCGCAAACCGCCAACCGCTCGAGCACCGGCCCCCACGCCGTATCCAGATCCGCCAACGACGGCCCCGGCGCCGGATCTTCGAACTGCGCGATCTCCGCCTTCTCCAGGCGCCCCGCCCACACGCGATCGCCATAATAGATGTGCTGAAAGGTCTTTAGAATCCCGCCGTGGGAATTAGGAATCGCCCGCTCCACGTCCTCCACCGGAACCATGGCCGCAAACCCCAGCAGCTTCTTCGATGCCCATGCGGAGTACCGCACCAGATCCACCAGCGATTCGTTTGCTACTGCCATATCGCTAATTATAGGGGCGGGGCGTTACCGCTTGTTCCGGCGGGGAAGATCTACGTTCCACGTGTTGGCTTGTATGCGGCACTGGGTCACGATTTCCGGCGCCAGAGTCGCCACGGTTGCATCCTTCGCGCACTTGCCTTCGAGGCAATTCTCGAAATTGGTTACCGCCGTCAATACGGCGTCGCCCTCCACCACTGCGAATGCCCCCCGCCGGACCGAGGTAAACGTATCGGACGCCTGCTTTCGTTCCCGCTCATCCGTGCTGGCGGCCAGAGTGGCGGCCGCGTCGGAAATCTCCAGACACAATTCCAACTGTTTCGACAAGAGCGATTGCTGGGCCTGGGATTTGGCGGTCGCAAGTTGCAACGACATATTTCTCGCCTGCGCAACTCGATTGCTCTCATACTCGATCACCGTATAAATTCCTCCGGCTATCAGCCCCACCGCGGTTATTCCCCCGAAAACCGTTGTCCAAAATCGCGCCGCGGCTTCGTCCATCGTCATTCGCATAAGGGTCGCTACAGTATCGCAATAGATTCGCGGATTCTCAATCCCCGCGCGTAGCGCCCAAGAAAGCCGGAACCGAAGCGCCGGTAAGGCCGCCACACCAAACTCCATGGCCTCGAGATTTGATTTGATCGGAACTGGGTATGCACTTGATTTAGTTAATAGCTCTGATAGCGATTTGTGGGGCGGTCCCCCTGGACCGCGGCGGACGGCCTCGTCCGCCTTCCGGCAGATCGGCTAGGCGTCCGGCTGCCGGCGACGGTAACCGTTCAAAACGGCTCGCCAGATACCGGCGTCGCGCCCGGCCTCCTCGTTCAGATCACCGGCCGCAACCTTGGCCCGGCCACCCAAGTCAACGCCCAG
The DNA here is from genome assembly GCA_039924505.1 of Bryobacteraceae bacterium. Taxonomy (GTDB): domain Bacteria; phylum Acidobacteriota; class Terriglobia; order Bryobacterales; family Bryobacteraceae; genus JBDTAT01. The sequence goes on along the minus strand of JBDTAT010000049.1, from coordinate 1,603 downwards.
TTGGACGCGTCCGGCCGTCTCCCGTTTGTCCTTTCCAACACCATCGTGTTCTTCGGCAACCTCCCCGCGCCGCTGACTTCCGTCGAAGCTTTGTCCATCATATGCTTCGCACCCTTCGAAATCGCCTCGACAACCGAGATCATCGTGTCGTCGAACGGCCAGCGGTCGAGCGCCGTTCGGGCCCGCGTAATGCCTTCCGCACCGCAGATCTTGAGCATCGCGAACCAGGACGGTATCCCGAATTCAGCGGACCACCCAGCCCAACCCGGATCGGTGATCTCCTTGTATGTTTCCGGGCTGGGCGAAACTAATCCCCCTGGCGACGACGGTCTGGTGAATACCGCGCCGCTTCCCGTGCCGCTGCTGCCGGTATCGGTTTTCCTGCCCGGCGGCCAGGTCACTCCGCAAGCCGTCGAGGCCGCCCCCGGACAGATTGCCGGAATCACGCAGGTGAACGTCCAACTGCCGGCGTCCCTCGCCGCACCGGCCGGCGCCACACCGCATGCGGTCCAGATAGGCGTGAACTCCGCCAGCGCGACGCTCTACCTGCCCCAGTAAACCGGCGGCGAGGTTCTCCGGAAGGTACGGATGATCGCTACTCATCTGCGAGCGTCAAGATTACGGATACGTCACGCGATTCAGCCGCGTTCAGTCGCGCGCCGCCCCCTCTTTTCCGGCCTTGCAAAGGCAATAATATAGTTGACAGACTAGAGATTTTCGGGCATACTTAATACATGGAAACGCCAGACACCCTCCGAGACGCGATCATCTGGTTTGCTGAGTTCGAAAACTGCCGTCAGTTTATGATTGAACTGCGCTGGGCGGATGGTGTCGTGAAATGCCCGCGTTGCGAGTCGGAGCATGTTTTCTACATCCCCAAGGAGCGTGTTTGGAAGTGCTACGGGAAGCATGACCGCCCTAAGTTCTCTCTGAAGACCGGTACGATTTTTGAGGATTCCCCTATCACCCTGGAAAAATGGTTGCCTGCTGTGTGGCTCATCGTGGGATGCAAGAACGGAATTAGCAGTTACGAGCTTTCGCGCGATCTCAAGGTAACTCAAAAGTCGGCATGGTTCATGCTGCACCGTATCCGCCTCGCGATGCAAAGCGGCACGTTTAACAAATTGTCTGGCGAAATCGAAGTCGATGAAACATTCATTGGTGGCAAAGCCCGCAATATGCACAAGGGTAAACGGGCCGAAAAGATCCAGGGTCGCGGTGCTGAGGGTAAGGAGATTGTATTCGGCATGAACGAGCGCGGCGGTGATGTGCGCGTCATGCACGTTGAGAAGCGGACCAAGGCGGAATTGCAGAGCGCGATCCGTGAGCACGTTGAAGCGGGTGCTGCCATCTTCAGCGATGAGCTTCTCTCTTACGACGGCCTGAGCGCTGACTACCAACACGCCGTTATCAATCACGCTGTAGAGTACGTGAACGGCAACGTGCACACCAATGGGATGGAGAACTTCTGGAGTCTGCTCAAGCGTGGTTTGCACGGAACCTATATCAGCGTCGAACCGTTTCACTTGTTCCGCGACATCGACGAACAGGCGTTCCGCTTCAATAACCGGCGGGCCTCCGATGCGGAGCGTTTCACGACGGC
>JBDTAT010000048.1:0-3149 GCA_039924505.1 Bryobacteraceae bacterium | reverse complement strand
TGTCACCATCGGCGGCGCCCCGGCCATCGGTTTAAACCACGCCATTCCCGCGTCATCCAACACGCCGCAGTTTGTGAAGGCCGTCATCCTTCCCGGCCGAGGTATGGACATACTTCAAATCCAGGGTTATATTCCCGGCAAAGGCGTCGTCGATCTGCTCTCCTCGACGACACCGGAGGAAGCGCAAAAGGCCATGGACGGCGGCCCGGACGATTTCAACGGAAACAAAAATTTCGCCTCCGGCGGCCCGATTCTGGTTCCCTACGCCAATCGCATCCGCGGTAAATACCTGGCTAAGAAGCGGGAGATAGAAACTACCATCCTCGGCAAGAAGGTACTGTTGCCGGCCAATTGGCGCGGCAAAAAACCCAACGCCGAGTGGCACGCGATGCACGGCCTCATCCTCAATCGGATGTTTACAAATATCGTGCCACAGGCCCACGCCGATAACGCGTCGCTCTCGGGCGCCCTCGACGCCGGTGATTTCGGCGGGCATTGGCTATCAAAGACCGATCTCAGCTTCACCGCCGAACTCGCCGCTGACAAATTTGGCTTCACGGTTACGGCCAAAAATGCCGGCGATGAAACGCTGCCCATGGGCATCGGCTGGCACCCCTATTTCGCCCTGCCGGGTGGCGACCGCGAGCAGGCGCGGCTTTACGTGCCCGCCAAGCGGCGCGCTCTCGCCAACAACTACGACGACGTGTTTCCCACGGGCAAAATCGTGGATGTGAAAGGAACTCCCTACGATTTCTCCGCTCCCGGCGGCGCGCCGCTAAATAAGATATTTCTCGACGATAGTTTCACCGATCTGCAAAAGCAACCGAATGGCGATACAGTGATCGAAGTTATCGATCCTGCCGCGAAATATGGCGTGCGCATCACGGCCCATTCCAAGCAGGTGCGCGCCGTGCAAGTGTACGCGCCGCCGGACAAAAACTTCGTCGTCGTCGAGCCCCAATTCAATCTCGGCGATCCGTTCAGCAAGGTCTGGCCAAAGAATGTCGACACTGGCATGGTGAAATTGGCGCCGGGTGAATCCGTGACCTACTCGGTTACCGTCGAACTGTTCGTACCCTAAGCTGAGATCGCGGAATGCCCTCAGTCGATCTTAAGACGCTCCCGATCCGGGCCGCCCGCGACGGAAAGCTGTTGATGACCGCCGGCGCCAAGGGGAAAGCGAATTGGGAGTCGCCAAGGCGTTGCCGAATGGCGTCGACACCGGCACGCGAAACCGCCGCCGGGTGGATTCGTGACATACTCGGTTACTGTCGAACTTTTCGTCCCCTAGGTGAAACCATGCGAATGCAACTTGCGCTACCGATCGTCTTCATCGCGGCGGCGCTTCTTCCCGCAGCTCAACAAGGTTGGTATCCGCACGAGGGCGGCCTGCTGAAATACCGTGTCAACATCCGTTTCGGCGAGGAGCCGCAAGACACCATGCCCGCCGGTTGGAAGTTCGGCCGTGTCTCCGCCGTCGCCACCGATGCCGAAGGGCAGGTCTACGTATTCCAGCGCGGGAAAAAAGCCGATCCACTCATCGTCTTTGACAGCCAAGGGCGCTATCTGCGGTCGTGGGGAAAGGGGATGTTCGGTAATCCGCACGGACTGCGCGTCGACAAGGCCGGCTACGTTTGGGTCACCGACAATGGCGATCACCAGGTGATGAAATTCACGCGCGACGGAAAGCTGTTGATGACTCTGGGCATCAAGGGAAAAGCCGGCACGGACGATAAGACATTCAACCGGCCCACCGACATCGCATTCACTCCATCGGGCGATTTCTACGTTTCCGATGGCTACGGAAATTCGCGCGTCGTGAAATTCAATAAGGATGGAAAGTTCCTCCTCACGTGGGGAAAGCGCGGCACTGGGCCGGGCGAGTTCAACACTCCGCATTCGGTGGCCGTGGATTCCAAGGGCCGCGTCTATGTGAGCGACCGCGAAAATAATCGCATCCAGATTTTCGACGCCAACGGCCATTTCCTGAAGCAGTGGACGCACCTGGGTGCGACGCAGAATCTCTACATCACCCCGCAAGATCAGCTCTGGATCATCACGCACCGCAATAACATTGAGAACATCACGTACGACACGCTCGCCGGGCGCATCATGCACGTCGATCTGGAGACAGGACGGATTCTCGGCGCCATGGAAAGTCCGGGGCATTGGATCACGGTCGGCGCGAAGGGAGACATTTACATCGGCTCGCTGACGGGCAATGTATTCCACTGGTATCCCGGTTGGCTCTCGACGGGCGCCGGCAGCACGGAAGGATTGAAGCCGGCGAATTAGGGATTGAATAGAGGATGGGCTGGAAGACTGGCCATGTGAGTTGGATCCCGCCCAGCCCCGGTGCGCTCGCCGGACGCGTCACTGTTTCGCTCGTTGTTATCGGACTGATCACGCTCATCGGCTTTCGTCTGCTGCCGGTGAACGCCACGACGGCCGCGCTGGCGTACGTGCTCGCAATTCTCGCCATCGCCACCGGCTGGGGTTTGATTGAGGCCATCACGGCATCGTTTACCGCGATGCTTTGCTTCAACTTCTTCTTCCTGCCTCCCGTCTTCACTTTCACCATCGCCGACCCGCAGAACTGGGTTGCCCTGTTCGCGTTTCTCGCGACGTCCATCGTCGGCAGCCAGCTTTCCAGGCGCGTCAAAGCGCAGGCCGAGGAGGCGATCGCCAGCCAACGGGAGATGGAGCGGTTATACGCGTTGAGCCGCGCCATCCTTCTGACTGGCGCGCAGCGCGGCGCCATCACGCACATCGCATTCGAGATTTCCCAGATTTACGGCTTCCCTTCCGTTGCCATCTACAATCGCGATAGCCGCGAACTCCACCGCGGCGGCTCCATCGACTTGGCCGCAATCGAAGAGCAAATGGGCGAAACGGCGTTGCAGGGCACGCAATTTCACGACCCGGCGTCTCTACTGACGGTGACCGCCATCCGGCTCGGTGGCGAACCCGTCGGCGCGCTGGCGGTGCGTGGAGCCACGATTTCCGACACCGCCTTGCAGTCCATTTCGTATCTGGTCGCGATCGGCATGGAACGCATCCGCGGCGAGGAATCCGCGACGCGCGCCGAAGCGGCCCGCGAAAGCGAGCAATTAAAATCGATCCTGCTCGATGCCATCGCGCATGAATTT
>JBDTAT010000047.1:0-4375 GCA_039924505.1 Bryobacteraceae bacterium | reverse complement strand
TACGAAGACGATTACCCGTCGATTGCAGTCGACGGCGAAACCACCTGGGTCGCGTGGCAGGCATACAAAGACAAGAGCGATCGCATTTTTCTCCGCGCGTATCGCAACGGGATTTGGGGTGAGCGGCTCACGGTGACGGAAAAACCCGGCGATCTGTTTCAAACCGGCGTGGCGGCAGCACACGGAAAAGCGATGGTGGTGTGGAGCGAGCATGAGGGCGCGAATTTTCAACTGAAGGCCCGCGCCTATCAGGGCGGCCGTTTCGGCAGCGTGGAAACGCTGACCACGGGATTGGGCCGCAATCTGTTTCATCAAGTGGCAGGCGACGCGAAGGGCAATGTGTATGTCGCATATCAAAGTTGGCGCAAGGGGCACAGCGATATTTATCTTCGCGCGTACTTGGCCGGCGGCTGGCAGCCGGAAATCGATGTGAGCGACCACGCCCGCGACGCGCGCGCCGACGATTGGGATGCCGCCGTCACGGTGGATCGGGACGGCACGCCGTGGGTGGCGTGGGATGGCTATGCGAATGGCAGCTTCAACGTGTATCTGCGCGCCGTACGTCCGGGGCGCGTGGGGCCGCTGGTTCAAGTAACGAATTCGAACCGCTATCACGCGCATCCGAGCCTTGCCGTCGATGCGCAGAATCGCGTGTGGATCGCCTACGAGCAGGCACCGGAAAATTGGGGCAAGGACGTCGGCTTCCTGTTTGAAGGCGGCAGCGGCTTGTACGATGCGCGCACGGTGAAAGTGGCAGTCTACGCCGGCGGACGGTGGCTCGCGCCGCTGCGGCAGCCGGAAGAAATTGCGCCGCCGATTGTAGCGAACTATCTGCAGCAGCCGAAACTGGCGGCCGATTCCGCGGGGCGCATCTGGCTGGTAATGCATCCAATGACCGCGACGCGCCTGCCCACTACCCATTGGAAAGCCGGCGGAAAATGGGAAGCCTGCGCGACGTACTATAGCGGCGATCGCTGGAGCCCGCCGATGATGTTTCCGGAATCGACCGGACGCAACGGCGGAACGGTGGATGCGGCCGCGGATGGGTCGGGCGGCATTGACGTGGTTTGGGTCACCGACCATAAAAAATGGGGCGGCCCCGCATTCGGCCTCCCTCCCGGCGATAACGACATCGTATTCTCGCGCGTCCGCACGCAAGCCCCGGCGGCCATTGATGTAGCGGCGCGCGGTGTGGAAGCCGCCGCCGGTCTTCCGAATGAACCGCATGAGAAAGCCCAGATTGCGCGGTTGCGGAACTATGCGATTGAAGCCGGCGGCAAGACGTATCGCATCTACCGTGGCGACATTCACCGTCACACGGAAATTTCACTTGATGGCGCGGGCGACGGCACGCTGTGGGATTCCTACCGCTACGCCATGGACGCCGCGGGCCTCGATTTTCTGGGCGTCACGGATCACCAATCGGGCGATAGCGAGTACACTTGGTGGCGCATCCAGAAGGCCGCCGACATGTTCAATGTGCCGGGCTTCTTTACGGCCGTCTACGCCACTGAGCGCAGCGTCAACTATCCCAACGGGCATCGCAACCTGCTGTTTCCCGAACGCGGCGTGCCGATTCTCGACATCTCGCCGGCCGAGCGCAAAGCGGAAGTGAATTCCGGCTCCGTGCTCTATCCGTTTCTCAAAAAATACGGCGGTATCTCTTCGCCGCACAGTCCGCAAACGGTGATGGGAACGGACTGGCGTGACAACGATCCAACTGTCGATACGATCGTCGAGATTTGGGAAGGCTCGCGCACATCGGCCGAGCATGAGGGCGCGCCGATGGCGCCGTCGGCGGATTCGTCGCAACTTTGGGCGGGTGGATACAAGCCGCTCGGCTTCGTGTGGAACGCCTGGGCGAAGGGTTACAGGATCGGCGTGCAGGCCAGCAGCGATCACGCCTCCACGCATCTATCGTACACGTGCGTCATCTCGGACGACTCCTCGCGCAAAGGGCTGATTGAGGCGATGCGGCAGCGTCACACTTACGCGGCGACGCGCAACATTTTGCTCGATTACCGTATGCGCGCCGGGGGCAAGACGTATTTGCAAGGCGACGCGCTGGCGTCGGCGGAGCTGCCGGAATTGTACGCGAAGATCGAGGGCGCAGGCGCCTTACAGCGCGTCGTCATCGTGCGCGACAACCAGTACATTTACTCGCAAGAGCCGCGCGGGAGCGCGTTCGAGCTGCACTACCGTGAGAATTCGCTCGGTCCCGGCGAACATTACTATTATGTCCGCGTGGAGCAGCAGGACCGGAACATGGCGTGGTCGTCGCCCATCTGGATCGACTACCGCCCGAAATGAAGCTGCATGCGGGAGCCCATCCTAAGCCCCGATCGGCGCCGGCGTCAATCGTGCGATCTGCGCCATCAACACATCTGCCTGGATGGGCTTCGAGACGTAATCGTCCATGCCCGCCGCCAGACACCTCTCGCGGTCGCCGGCTAACGCGTGGGCCGTCAGAGCCAGAACCGGCGTGTGGCGCCCCGTCCGCCGTTCCCGATCGCGCAAGATGGCCGTCGCCTCAAAGCCGCTCAGATTTGGCATCTGCACGTCCATCAAGACAATGTCGAACGGCTGCTTCTCCTCCACCGCCAGTTCCAGCGCTTCCAACGCCTCGCGGCCGTCGCCAACCGCCACCGTAACGTGCCCCTCTTTTCCAAGCAGGCGCGCCACCAGGTGCTGGTTCACCGGGTTGTCCTCGGCCAGCAGAATGCGCAGCCGCCCCGTGACCGCCGAAGGCTTCGCGGTCCGCGGCGCGGGCGCCTCGATCTGCTCGCTGCATCCAACCGCCCGTAGAATGGCCTGCTGCAGCTCGCCCCGCCGCACCGGCTTGGTCAGGTAGGTTCCCACATGCAATTCCCGGCAGCGCACGGCCGCGTGTTGCAGATCGGCCGAGCTCAGCATCATGATCAATACCCCGCCGAGCGTTGGATCGCTTCGCACGCGCCGCGCCAGTTCGAATCCGTCGGTCTCCGGCATTTGCGCGTCGAGCAGCAGCAACTGAAACGGCTGGCCCGCGCGCCATGCCCCCTGCAGCGCGTCCAGCGCCTGCTCCGCGTTTTCGACCAGCGACGGCTCCAGCCCATCGCGCGTCAGGAACTCCGCTAGAATGCGCCGGTTTGTGGCATTGTCGTCCACCACCAGCACTCGTAGCCCATCCAGCGCGCCCATCCCGGCCGCTGTCTTCGCCGGCACACTCCGCGCACGCCCGCAGCGAATCGTATAGTGAAACACACTACCCGCACCCAGCTCGCTCTCCACCCAGATGCGCCCGCCCATCAGCCGCACCAGTTGCGAGCAGATCGCCAGACCCAATCCCGTGCCGCCGTGCCGCCGCGTGGTCGATCCGTCCGCCTGCGTGAACGCATCGAAGATGTAGCGCTGCTTCGATGCCGGGATTCCAATTCCCGTGTCCGAAACGCGAAAGTGCAGCGTCTGCCCCGCTTCGTCGCCGGTCTCCAGTCCGGCCGACAATACAATTTCTCCGCGCTCGGTGAACTTGATCGCGTTGCCCACCAGGTTGGTCACCACTTGCCGCAGCCGCGCCGGATCGGCGCAAATCGTCTCCGGCACGGCCGGCCCAATATCGCATAGAATCTCCAGATTCTTTTGATGCGCGCGCAGCGCCGGCAGGCGGATGGTCTCCTCCAGGCATTCCCGCAGATTGAATTCCTCCGCGTCCAGAGTCATTTTGCCGGCTTCTATCTTGGAGAAGTCCAGCACATCGTTAATCACCGTCAGCAGCGAATCCGCCGAGCTTTTCACGATGGTCAAATACTCGCGCTGCTCCGGCGTCAGATCCGTGTCCAGCGCCAGGTCCGTCATTCCCATCACGCCGTTCATCGGAGTGCGGATCTCGTGGCTCATATTGGCCAGAAATTCGCTCTTCAAGCGCGCCACTTCCTCGGCTTTCTCCTTCGCCGCCGTCAGCTCTGCATTCACCGTCCGCAGCGCGGCCGTCCGCACCGCCACCTGCTCTTCCAACCGGTCCCTGTGGCCGGCCAGCTCCAGGTCGCGCTGCTGGATCTGCACCAACATGCCGTTGAACGACTCAATCAGCGCCCCCACCTCGTCTCCGCCGCGCGGCGCCGCGCGCAACGAATAGTTCTTCGCGGCGGAAATCTGCCGCGCCGTATCCGCCAATTCGAGTATCGGCCCTGAAATAATCCCCTGCAGGCGCGCCGCCAGCAGAAACGCGACCAGCGACGCCCCGCCCAGCACCAATAGCACAATGATCCCGTAGCGCCGCATCCGCGCGTAGAATTCGCTCATGTCCGCGCGCAGGTAAACCGTCCCGATCGTTTCGCCCGACAGATGGATCGGCCGGTACAGCAGCAGCGCGTTCCCCTCGAAATACTTTCCCGGA
>JBDTAT010000046.1:0-8667 GCA_039924505.1 Bryobacteraceae bacterium | reverse complement strand
ACATCAGTACGGAGGTCGAAGAGGAAGACATCGAAATCTCCTCGTCCATCGCTTCGCCGGTTCAGGTCCCCCTAAGGTTTCTTGCTGATTCCAGGCCACTAAGCGTTTTTCAATGGTCATACGTATGCGGTCCGCGCGACCCTATTTCCTTTCTTTTTGAGATTGGCGTGGGGCGTGCATTTACAGGAACGCCGGCAAACGGAACAGTGCTTCAACCCCAAGCCGCGAGGAGAAAGTTATGATGATGAGAAAATTCAAGACTGCTGCTGTCGCCCTGCCGATTTCCGCCCCTGTGCGGGAGATTTCGGTGCGCAGCCGGACTGCCCCGGCGAAACCGATGGGGATCAGCACGTCGCTGCATAACCTCCACCTGGCCGTCGCCCACGACGAAACTCCTCATCCGGCAATCCACACCAAATCCAGCGGAACCGCGCTGGCCGCCCGCCTGCTGCGCCGCGACCGCGTCGTCCTCGAACATCTCCCCCTCGTCAAGGCCATCGCCGTGCGGGTTCATGAGAACCTGCCCGTGCATGTCGACCTGGACGATCTGGTCCACGCCGGTATCCTCGGCCTGTTCGATGCCGCCAACAAGTACAATCCCGACAAGCAGGTGGTCTTCTCCAGCTACGCCAAGCACCGCATCAAGGGAGCCATACTCGACAGTCTGCGGCAGTTGGACTGGGCTTCGCGCGACTTGCGGCGCCGTCACAAGCAGGTAGAGGCCGCCACGCACGATCTGGCGGCAACGTTACAGCGCGCGCCCACCGAAGACGAGGTCGCAAAAAAGCTGGGCGTCGAAGTCGATCGTTGGCGGCAGATGATGGTGGACCTGCGGAACGTCGGTCTGATCTCCGCCTCGGCGCGCCCCACCGACCACGACGATTTGCCGGCGCCCGATTTTCCAGGTAAACCGGAAGCGCAGCCGGATTCCATTTGTGCCCGCGAGCAGATGCGCTCCATGCTGGGAACCGCGATGAAAATTCTCCCGGAGCGGTATCAAAAAGTGGTGGTCCTGTATTACACCAACGAGATGACGATGAAGGAAATCGGGGGCGTGCTGGGTATCAACGAAAGCCGCGTCTCGCAGATTCACAAATCGGCTCTGGAAAAGATGCAGGTTGCGCTAGTGGCCAGCGGAATCCATTCGAGCTACGCGTTTTAGGGACGCCGGTTCGCTCGCAGGCGCACCACTCGAAAGGCCCATTCCGAGCCGCGCGTAAGCAAGCGGTCGCCCGATATGCGCCGAATCTCGCGCTCGAAGACCCGCACCGGCCCGGAATTGTTTCGCGCCGCACTCCGTGTTGTGCGAATTCCTCGAAGCGCAAAGGGTCCGGCGCGCACCGCCTTCCGGGGCAGGAACTGTTTCGCGCCGCACTCCGTTTTGCGCGAATTCCTCGAAGCGCAAAGGGTGCGGCGCGCACCGCCTTCCGGGGCAGGAACTGTTTCGCGCCGCACTCCGTTTTGCGCGAATTCATTAGAAGCCTTAATCGACCGGCACTTGTTCCAGGATCTGGATTCCGAAACCCTCCAGGCCAACCACGCGGCGCGGATGATTGGTGAGCAGTCGGATCGTGGTCAATCCTATATCCGCCAGGATCTGTGCTCCTATTCCGCTTTCGTGTTGCGGCAAGGTCTGCGCGCCATCCCTCCCGTGCGGAAGCATCCGGAATTGCTCGCCCTCTTTGTGCGTCCGGAACCCGGGCCCCGTTTGATGCAGGTAGACCAGCACGCCCGCGCCTTCCTGGGCGATGCGGTTCATCGACGCGTGGATGACGCGCCGGCAATCGCAATCCGCGGATCCGAACACGTCCCCAAGGACGCAGCGCGAGTGCATCCGCACCAGCACGTTTCCGGCGCCCGAGACGTCGCCGCGCACCAGCGCCAAATGCAGTTCCGAGTCGATGGAATTGGCGTAGGAGATCGTCCGGAATTCTCCGAACTCCGTTCTGATAATACCCTCGGCGTGGCGCCGCACGCAGCGCTCATTCTGTAGCCGGTAGCGGATCAGATCCGCGACTGAGATCATCGTCAGGCCGTGCCGGACGCAAAATTCTTCAAGCTGCGGAACGCGCGACATGGACCCGTCGTCGTTCATGATTTCGCAGATAACGCCGCCCGCCTCCAATCCGGCCAGACGCGCCAGATCGACGGCCGCCTCGGTTTGTCCGGCGCGCACCAGCACGCCGCCCTCGCGCGCGCGCAGCGGGAAAACGTGTCCGGGACGCGCCAGATCGGCGGGTTTGGTTCCGGGCGCAATGGCCACGCGAATGGTATGCGCGCGGTCGGCGGCCGAGATGCCGGTCGAGACGCCAACGCTCGCGTCCACCGATTCGCAAAACGCGGTGCCGAACCGTGATGTATTATTGGAAGACATCAGCGGCAGTTGGAGCGCGTCGCATCGTTCCGCGCTCATCGCCAGGCAAATGAGGCCGCGCCCGTGCGTGGCCATGAAGTTAATGATCTCTGGAGTAATCTTCTCGGCCGCGACCGTCAGGTCGCCCTCGTTCTCACGGTCTTCGTCATCCACAACTACAACCATGCGGCCGCGGCGGAATTCCTCGACGGCCTCCGGAATCGAAGCAAATGGCATATGATGGACTACTGTTTCAGAATACAGTGAAAGCGCAAAGGGTGCGGCGCGGCCGAGCGTGGCTGCCGTGCGCCCCGGTAACTATCTTTTCCCATGGACGAAGAACGTAAAGAACGAATTCGCTATTTTGGCTTCGCTGGCTTTGTCGGCCTGCTGCTGCTGAACCTGCTCGGCATCTTTAAGACCATTTTCGGCGTGGACACGGCCGCCATTGTCACCGTGCTGGCCGGCTACCGCATTTTCTTCAACTCCATCGCCGCGCTGCTCAACAAGGAAATTTCGGCGGATCTTGCCATTTGCGTGGCCGTGATTGCGGCGTTGGCGGTCGGCGAATATCTGGCGGCCGCCGAGGCCATGTTCATCATGCTGGTGGGCGAGGGCCTGGAAGCCTACGCGGCGGGCCGCACCAACGCCGCCATCCGGCGCTTCATCGACCAAATGCCGCGCCGGGCACGGTTGTTGCGCGACGGCGTGGAGATGGATGTCGATGCAGCGTCGCTGGTGGAAGGCGACATGATCCTGGTGCGCGCGGGCGAGCGCATCTCCGCCGATGGTCTGATCGCGCAAGGCGTTTCAAGTATCGACGAAAGCACTATCACCGGTGAATCGCTGCCGCGCGATAAGCAACCCGGCGACGAGGTTTTCTCGGGCACGCTGAACGGAAACGGACTGCTCCGCATCGGCGTTACGCGCGCCGGCAATGAGACCGCGCTTTCCCGCGTCATCCAGCTTGTCCAGGAAGCCCGGGAGAAGCGCGCGCCGGTGGAGCGGCTCGCCGACCGCTATGCCCGTTACTTTTTACCGGCCTTGTTAATTGCCGCCGGCCTCACGTTCTATTTCACCCGCGACTGGCTGCGCACGGTGGCCGTGTTGATTGTAGCTTGCCCCTGCGCGCTGATTCTCGCGACGCCGACGGCGATGGTTGCGGCCATCGGCGGCCTGGCGCGCCGCGGCATCTTGATTCGCGGCGGCAACGTTCTGCAGCAGGCCGCGAAAGTCGACACGATGGTTTTCGATAAAACCGGCACGCTGACCGAAGGCCGGTTCGAAATCATCCGCATCATCGCCTTGACGGGTAGCGAGAACGATCTGCTGGCGCTCACCGCCGCTGCCGAAGCGGGATCGGACCACACGTTGGCCCGCGTCGTGGTGGAAGAGGCGCGGAGGCTCAACCTGCGGATCCCGGAAGCGGAAAATGCCCGCGTGCTCCCCGGCCGCGGCGTGGAGTGTACCGTAAACGGGAGCACGATTCGCGCCGGCAGCGCCATGTTTCTGGGCGAAAGCCAGGTCCGGCACATGGAAGCGCTGCTCGAAGATGCCGACCGGCTGGGAGCAACGGCGATTCTGGTGGCGGATGGTGAAAGGCTGGCCGGCGCCATCCTGCTGCGGGATTGTATCCGCGCGGGCGCGAAAGAAGCCGTGGCGGCGCTGGCGGGGATGGACATCACCTATCAGTTGATGCTGACGGGCGACCGCCGCCGCGCCGCCGACGCTATCGCGCGCGAACTGGGGATTCCGAATGTCGAAGCCGAGTTGCTGCCGGAACAGAAACTGGATCGCATCCGCCAGCTCATGTCGCAAGGCCGGTTCGCGGCCATGGCGGGTGAAGGAATCAACGACGCTCCGGCGCTGGCCGCGGCGCATGTGGGCATCGCCGTCGCCGGCGCCAGCGACATCACCGCCGAGGCGGCCGATGTGGTCTACCTCGGCCATTCGCTCGAACATCTTCCCAAATTGTTTGAGGTCAGCCGCCGCGCGGTTGCGACCGCCTGGCAAAATATCATTCTCTTCGCCGGGCTGTTCAATTTGCTCGCCGTCGGTCTCGCGGCCGGCGGTATTCTGGGCCCGCTCGGGGCGGCGTTCACGCATCAGGGATCGTCGTTTTTCGTGATGATGAACTCGCTCCGCCTGCTGCGGGTGGAGCGCACGAAGCGTTCCTGGCTGCGCCGCCTGCTGGACCGGACGCGCCTGCCTCTGGCGTGGGCCTGGATCGGCCGCTGGATTTATGCCATCGACCTGCGCGATGTATTTCAGCAAGCGGTGGAACGGCGGCGCGAGTTCGCCAAACCGGCGCTCTACACGCTTCTGGCGCTGATCGTCTTGAGCGGGTTCTACACGTTGAAGCCGGACGAAGTGGGCGTCATCGAGCGCTTCGGACGCAAGGTTCTGCCCTACAATTACCCCGGGCTGCACTATAAGCTGCCGTGGCCCGTGGAACGGTTAACGCGCATTCAGGCGCGCCGCGTGCGCGTTGTCGAAATCGGGTTCCGCTCCAACTCGGCGACACCCGATCAGGAGCCGGCCGCTTACGAATGGAACGTGCAGCACCGGACCGGCCGCTTTCAGCGCAAGCCGGAAGAGGCGCTGGTTCTGGCGGGCGATCAGAACATGCTGGAAGTGAACTGCGTGGTTCACTACCGGATTAAACAACCGGATCTGTTTTTGTTCCGGCAACTGGATGGCGATGCGACCGTGCGCACAGCCGCGGAATCGGTTCTGCAATCGGTGATTACTACGTCTTCGCTCGACGACGCATTGACCGTGGGGCGCCGGCACATTGAAGACCGTATGAAAGGGATGCTGCAGGAGCGCCTGGACCGTTATGAAACCGGGGCAGAGGTGTTGAGCGTAAAGTTGCTGGACGTGCATCCCTCGCTTGAAGTGGTGGACGCGTTCCGCGACGTCTCCGGCGCGTTCGAGGAAAAGAACCGCATGATCGACGAGGCTGAAGGCTATCGCAACGAACAGGTCGCGCTGGCGCGCGGCAACGGCAAGGCGCAAATCGTAAACGCCGAAGGGTATTCCATCGACCGCAAGAATCGCGCGGACGGCGACGCGTCGCGCTTCACGCTGCGCGAGGATGCGTACCGCGCCAATCCGGGACTGACCGACCTGCGTCTCTACCTGGAGACGATGGAACAGGTTCTTCCGGGCAAGCGGAAAATGATCATCGACTCAAGCAAAGGGCGCCGCCAGTTACTGCTGTTGGAGGACGGCGTGGAGCTGTCGCCAACCGCCGCGCCAATTGTGGCGCCGCAGCGCTTCCGGAATCCCGACGAGGACTAGAACGATTTAAGAGGTATCATCATGAACTTCGACCGCTATAAAAAATATTATCCGGCCGCCGGCGCGGTGGCCTTGATCCTGCTTCTTTGGATGACGTTTTTCCCGGTTCGTGAAACCGAATTCGTATTGATCACGCAATTCGGCCGCCCGCTCTATACCGTTACGGACGCCGGGCTGCACATGAAATGGTTCTTCCAGACGACAACTTACTTCGACCGCCGCCTGCGGATCTATAACCCGCGGCCTTCGGAGTTTTTGACGAGCGACAAGAAAAACCTGGTCGTCGAGAGCTACGTCGCATGGAAGATTCAAGATCCCAAGCGCTTTGTCGAAACCGTTGGCGACCCGATCGCGGCCGAGATGCGGCTTCACGACATCGTGTGGTCCGGAATCTCCGCGGCGCTCGGCACGCACGATATGGACTCGCTGGTCTCGACGAACATGGAGCAAGTGAAGGCCAAGCAGATGCTCGACGATCTGGCGCGGCTGACCGATCGTGCGGCGCTTTCGCAGTACGGCATTCAGGTGGTGGACGTGCGCATAAAGCGGCTGAATCTGCCGGAGCAGAACAAACAGAGCGTGTATGCGCGCATGCGCGCCGAGCGCGAACGTATCGCGCGCCAGTATCGCGCTGAGGGCGAAGAGCAGGCGCTGAGCATTCGCGCCGACGCCGACAAACAGAAGGAAGAGATTTTGTCGGTGGCCTACAAACAGGCCGAGAAAACCAAGGGCGAAGGCGATGCGGACGCCACGCGCACGTACAGCCAGGCCTACTCGAAAAATCCGCGGTTCTATAAGCTGCTGCGCACGCTCGATTCCTACAAGAAGATCTTCGACGATAAGACGACTGCGATCCTTAGCTCGGATTCCGAGTTGCTGCGCGTGATGATGAAGGGCGAGGCGGGTATCCAATGAACCTGCTAGACGTCGAGCGCGAGCCGGCGCTTTCCGAAACGATCCGGCCGCCATCGCCAGTCCGGCGCGCAGCCTGGATTTTCGGCGCGCTGTGGCTGGCGAGCGGAGTCTACATTGTCTCCACCAATCAGCAGGCGGTGGTGACGCGGTTCGGCGCGGTGGTGGAGCGGCGCGTGATGCCCGGCATTCATCTTTCCATGCCCTGGCCGATCGACCGCGTCACGCGTTTGAAGGTCCAGCAGGCGCAGCGGCTGGTGGTGGGCGGCGACATGTCCGACGCCGTGCTGGGCCGCACCAATCCGCTGCTCTCGCAGTTTCTGACCGGCGATCAGAACATCATCAATATGCGCGTGGTGGTGCAGTATTTTGTCGGCGTGCCGTCCGACTATCTGTTCCAGACGCAAGACATCGCGAAAGTAGTGGGGGCGTCGGTGGAAGCGGCGCTGGCGCAGCGCATCGCGACCCGCGGAGTGGACGCGGTACTGACAACGGAAAAAATCGCTATTCAGGATGAGGTCCGCGCCACCGCGCAAAAGACCTTGAACGACTACCGGAGCGGCGTGGAGCTTTCCACTGTGAATATTGAATCGGCCACGCCGCCGGCCGAGGCTGCGGACGCTTTTCGCGATGTTGCCAGCGCGCGGGCCGACTCCTCGCGCATCGTGAACGAAGCGCAGGGTTATGCGAACGATGTGATTCCGAAAGCCCGCGGCGTGGCGCAGCAGACCATCGACGCGGCGGATGGCTACAAGGAGCGTAAGATCAACGAAGCCTTGGGAGACGCCGCGCGCTTTACCGAAGTGTCCGGCGAGTATGCCAAGGCGGCCCAGGTGAACGGCGAGCGGCTCTACATCGAGACCATGGAGACGATTCTTCCGCGCATCAAGAAGCTGATTGTCGACAAGAACGGGAATCTGGATCTCACCATCGTCCGCCGTGGGGAAGCTCCGGCCGCAACGCCGCAGTCCGCACCGGCCCCGCCGCCTCCAGCGAACCAATGAACCGGCAACGCACCGCCCAGATTGTAACTATCGCGCTGCTGGTGGCCGCCCTCGGAGTAGTGCTCGGCCGCAAGAACGGTTGGAAAATGCCGATCGCGCTGCCGATGCGCGCCGCGGCCGCGGTTACTCCGCAGGACACGATCTACGCCATGTTGGATGCGGCCCGCGAAGGCAATGTTCGCAAGTATGTGGCAAACTACACTGGCCAGATGGAGGCGGCGCTAAACCAGTCGATCGCCGAACAGGGCGATGCGCGTTTCGCGCAATACCTGAAGGATTCCAACGCTTCGATCAAAGGAATCGCCATCACCGAGCCCCAGACGCTGACCGACGTCGAGGTGAAGGTGCGCGTCGAGTTCGTGTATCAGGAGCGCAACGAAGTGCAGTTTATGTATCTGGACAAGACGGCCGGAAATTGGAAGATTGCCCGCGTCGATTCCGAGGAGCGGGTGAAGACGCTGGTCCCATACGGAACGCCGGTGCAGTAGAGGAGAAAGCAAGCTGTCTTCAGGGCCGGACGGCGGCCGCCTTGCGCGGAGCGCGGTCGGACCCAAGCAGTTTTTCAAGCTGATCTTCCGGCATCGCGAGCGACATCGTCATCACGTTCGCCTGAGCGCTCAATTGCATGTTTTCGAGCAGGCTGGCGCCCTTCGAGGCCCCGGGAGCGGAATTCAATTGGACCATCCCCGCGAGAAACCGGATGACGTCGGCCAAAGCGGTCGCGTCTTTTTCCGATCGTGCGACCACCTCCGCCGTCAAGCTGACCGCCGACTCGCCGAAGCGGATTCCGCCGCTGGCTTCCTGGACGGTGGCCAGCAAGTTACCCTGCATCGCGCCGTTCAAATTCGGGTCGGCGATCTTTCCACTCAGAAACTGAGCCGGCGTGCCGAGGGTGACGAACCAGGCGTCGTTGGTAGCGCTGATCTTGCGGACCTTGTCGAGCAAAGCGGCGGGGGCGGCGCTGCCGGCCTGGCGCTGGTCGATCGCGGCTTCGATACTGGCTACGTCGCCGATCAGGGCCGTGCCCCCGTCGAGCAGCGCGATACCACCGTCTTTGGAGGCGCCTTCTTTCTGCCGCAGGATATTCACGCCGTG
>JBDTAT010000045.1:0-2802 GCA_039924505.1 Bryobacteraceae bacterium | reverse complement strand
ACCCGGCGCGGTCGGCGGCCGCGCAAGGCCGGCAGCAAATCGCTCAAGCCGCAAATCAAGCGAGCCAGGCCGCGGCGCTTGCTCAGCAGCAGGCGCAGCAGGCCGTCAATCAGGCGCAACAGGCGGCCGCGGCCGCAGCCCATCAGGCCCAACAAGTAGCGGGCCAGGCTGCGCAACAGGCCAGCCAAGCCGCCAATCAAGCGGCGCAACACGTGCAGCAAGGCGCGAACCAAGCCAGCCAACAGATACAACAAGGCGCCCAGCAAGCCACCCAAGCCGCGCAACAAGCCGGCCAGATGGGCGCGCAACAGGCTCAACAAACGGCCGAGCAAGTTGGGCAAGCCGCGCAGCAAGCCTCGCAGAGCGTATCGAACGCCGCGCACCAATTACTTCGCGGAATGTAACGGAGCGGATTGCCGCCGCGCCCTGTGCGCTCACTCTGGAAACTCGCGCACAACGGCGCGCGGCGGCAGCGTTTTTCCGGTTGCCTTGATGGGGGCCGCCGCGCCCTGTGCGCTTTACAGCGGAATGTTGCCGTGCTTCTTGCGCGGCATCGTATCCACTTTGGTTTCGAGCATTCGCAGCGCCTGAATCAAGCGCGGGCGCGTCTGCCGCGGTTCAATCACATCGTCGATATAGCCCCGCTCGGCGGCGACGAACGGGTTGGCGAACCGCTCGCGAAATTCCGCGATCTTCTCGCGGCGCGCCTGGTCCTGGTCTTCCGCTCCCGCAATCTCGCGCCGGTACACAATGTTCACCGCGCCCTCGGCCCCCATCACCGCGATCTCGGCCGCCGGATAAGCGAAGTTGACGTCGGTGCGCAAGTGCTTCGACCCCATCACGCAATACGCTCCGCCATACGCTTTGCGCGTGATCACCGTCACCTTCGGCACGGTCGCCTCCGCATACGCATACAGCAGTTTCGCACCGTGCCGGATAATCCCCCCGAATTCCTGCGCCGTGCCCGGCAGAAATCCCGGCACATCCTCGAACGTTACGATCGGGATGTTGAAGGCATCGCAAAACCGCACGAAGCGCGCGCCTTTCGTTGAGCTGTCAATGTCCAGGCACCCGGCGAGAAACGCCGGTTGATTGGCAACCAAGCCGATGCTGCGCCCGTCCAGCCGTGCGAATCCCACGACCATGTTCTTCGCGAAATGCTCCTGCACTTCCAAAAAATCGCCGTGGTCCACCACCCGGTGAATCAGATCCTTGATGTCATACGGCAGATTCGACTCTTCCGGTACCAGGGTATCGAGCGCCGGGTCCTCCCGGTCCGCGGGATCGTCGCAGGCCACGCGCGCCGCATCGTCGCGATTGTTCTGCGGCAGATAGGCCAATAGTTCGCGGATCGCCCGCAGGCACTCGGCGTCGTCGTGCGCAATGAAGTGCGCCACGCCGCTGACGGAGTTGTGCGTCATGGCTCCGCCCAACGTCTCTTTCGTCACATCTTCGTGCGTCACCGTCTTGATGACGTCCGGCCCGGTGACGAACATATAGCTGGTGTGGTCCACCATGAACACAAAATCCGTCAGGGCCGGGGAGTAGACCGCGCCGCCCGCGCACGGCCCCATGATGGCGGAGATTTGCGGTATCACGCCGCTCGCTAGCGTATTGCGCAGGAAGATGTCGGCATAACCGGCGAGCGATAGCACGCCTTCCTGGATGCGCGCGCCGCCGGAATCGTTCAGCCCGATCACCGGCGCGCCAGTCTTCATCGCCAAGTCCATCACCTTGCAGATTTTCTGGGAGTTAGCCTCCGACAGCGATCCGCCCAGCACCGTGAAATCCTGCGCGAACACATACACCAGCCGCCCGTCGATGCGCCCGTAACCGGTGACGAATCCGTCGCCGTCCACCACCTGCCCGTCCATTCCGAAATCGCGGCAGCGGTGCCGCACCAGCTTGTCCATCTCCTCAAAACTGCCTTCATCGAGCAGCAGATCGATCCGCTCCCGCGCCGATAGCTTGCCCTCCCGATGTTGCCGGGTTCGCCGCTCCGCGCCGCCACCCGCCTCGGCCGCGGCATGGCGCCGCCGCAACTCATTCAACTTGTCGGACATAGAAAACCAACGTAGCAGGAATGCGGCCTTCCATCATCGGCGATTTATCCATAAGGATAAAATGAGGACACCCGTTATGCCCCGATTCCCCGGCGTGGATTATATGTCGATCGACTCGCAGTTCAGCGAGCAGGAACTGCTGGTGCGCCAAACATCCCGCCAGTTTGTAGACGACCGCGTGGCTCCGGTGATTCGCGACTGTTACCGCGATGGGCGATTCCCGAAGGAGTTGATTGCGGAGATGGGCCGGCTGGGGTTCCTGGGAGCCAACCTGGAAGGCTACGGCTGCGCCGGGATGAGCGAAGTGGAATATGGTCTGCTGATGCAGGAACTGGAGCGGGGCGATTCCGGAATCCGCAGTTTCGTTTCGGTGCAAGGCGCGCTGGTGATGTATCCGATCCTGACTTACGGCTCCGAAGAGCAGAAGGCGCGGTGGATGCCCCGGCTGCAATCGGGCGCGGCGGTCGGATGCTTCGGATTAACGGAGCCCGATTTTGGCTCAAACCCAGCGGGGATGAAGACGCGGGCCGAGCGGCATGGAGACGGCTGGATACTGAACGGCGAGAAGACGTGGATCACCAATGGCTCCGTTGCCGACGTCGCCCTGGTGTGGGCGCGGGCGGCCGATGGGATTCGCGGCTTCCTGGTGGAGAACGGGACGCCCGGGTTTCAGGCTACCGAGTTGCACGGGAAAATGTCGATGCGGGCGTCGGTCACCTCTAGCCTATCGCTGGCCGAT
>JBDTAT010000044.1:0-5209 GCA_039924505.1 Bryobacteraceae bacterium | reverse complement strand
CCGAATGTACGCTCTGGTCACGTTCCAGCACGGCCACGAATACCGCAACCATAGCGGCTTCCCCGACCCGGCCGCGCAAGGCGACATTTTTTCGCAGCGCACCGACCAGAACTACATCGCCGATTGGACGCACGTGATTTCGCCCTCGGCGGTGCTCGATGTCCGCGGATCGTTTGGCCGCTTTACCTCCATTTTTCCGACGACCGATGCCTTTAACTTCACCGCCGATAAGCTCGGCATCACGCAGGTATTCCACGCGCCCACGGTTACGCAAAATACCGTGCCGGTTTTCAATGTCGATGGCTATACCCAATTATTTGGCAATTCGTTCAGTTGGAACAGTTACAACCAATGGGATTTCGCGCCCAGCGTCACGCTCACGCACGGCCGTCATACCCTCCACTTTGGCATCGAGATTGCCTACGTTGCGTCCGCGAGCGCTGGACCGGGAGCAGCCAACGGCACCTTCACCTTCGGGCAGAACTGGACACAACAACTCAGCGACAAGAACCAGGGATTCTCCGACGGCAGCGGCGTCGCGTCACTGCTGCTTGGCGTCCCCAGAGCCGGCGATGTGGATTACAACGCCAGCTACTATCGCACCCGACCCTACTATGCGGCCTATATCCAAGACGACTGGAAAGTATCGAACACCCTCACGCTGAATCTGGGTCTCCGCTATGACGTGCAGATTCCTTGGCTCGAACGCTACAATCGCGCCAACCGCGGCTTCGCCACGGACCAGGTCAATCCGTTGAGCAACCAGATCATCGCCAACTGGCAACAGATCAAGACACAGTATGACGCGTCCCACCCCAACGATCCCTACGGTTATCCGGCGCCTCCCAAAGCCATCTACGGCGGATACGTGTTCCCGGGAGTCAACGGCCAGCCGTCGCGGCTCTACAACACCGATTGGACCAACGTGCAACCGCGCGTCGGCTTCGCCTGGAGATTTATGGACAAGACCGTCATCCGCGGAGGCGGCGGCATCTACTATCAGTCGCCCACGCAGAACGACACGACAACGGGCTTCAACCAGCAGACGCCCTACATCACCTCGCTCAACGGCATGACGCCGTCGGGCGGCATTTCCGGACCCTACTCCTTGCAGGAGCCTTATCCGAACGGCTTGATTCCCTACCCTGGATCATCCCTGGGTTTGCTGACCAACATAGGGAACGGCCTCAGCTACGACGATCCTAATTACCGGATTCCCCGCACGTATCAATACTCCATCGGCTTCGAGCGCGAATTGCCGTGGGGCGTGGTCGCCGAAGCATCCTTTGCCGGCAATTACCTCGTACACGATACTCTGGCCTTTCAACTCGACCAGTACTCCAACAGCGACCGCCTGATCGCGCAACAGAATTCCGTCTACTTGAACCGCGCGCTTCCAAATCCGTTCTACGGAATCCTGCCCATCGCCTCCGGTTCGGGGAGCGGTACTACCATTCCGGCGGCCGAGCTGGCCCGGCCGGACCCGGTTTTCCGCGGCGTCACCAACAACCTGGAGCCGTGGGGCCACTACCGCTCCGACGCGCTTCAGGTCAAACTCGAAAAGCGCGCGTTCGCCAGCAAAGGCGCCGGCGTCATGACGTTCGTCCTCTCCTATACGTTCTCGAAAGCCTACGAAGCCAATCACCTGCTCAACAATCCGTGGGACAACCACCTGATTTACGAGATCGATTATCAGGATGTCCCGCAGAACCTCGCCTTCAGCGGCGTCTGGGATCTGCCCATCGGCAAGGGCAAGAAGTTCCTCGGGTCTTCGAATACAGTAGCCGGCTACTTCACCAGCAATTGGCGCTTCGATTACATTCTCACGTATCAATCCGGTTTTCCCACCGGCTGGCCGGATCTGAACAACTCCTGCTCCACCTGGGATGCGGCCGGCGGCTCGACACCCGCCCACTGGTTCAACAACAACAAGAGCTGCTATTCCACCCGCGCGCCGTATACTCTACGGACGGTCCCGGACCGTTTTCCCAACATCCGCAACCCGGCGCAGAACGCATTGAACATCGCACTGGAAAAAACCATTCCGATCACCGAGCGGTATCACATTCTGATCCGGGGCGAGGCCTTCAACGTAACGAACACGCCTATTTACGGCGGCCCCAGCACCAGCTTCAGCGACACGCGTTTCGGCATGCTGCCGCTGGGCCAGGAGAATTTCCCCCGCGTGATCCAATTCGGCGCAAAGTTTGTTTTTTGAGCGCCCACGCCGTCCGAGCCGCGACACTCAGAAGGGCCCATTCCGAGCCGCGACCGCGAGGGAGCGGTTGCAGATTGAACGCCAATCGTTTTCTTACCGAACAGCTACCCGTTCGCGACAATGTGCCGCGACACCCAGTACGCCAGCGCCTGCAGCGTCAGCGACGGATTCGCTCCCCCTGGATTCACCAGCAGGCTGCCATCCGCCACGTAGACATTCGGGGCTCCATGCACGCGCCCGGTTCTGTCCGTCACCGACGACACCGGGTCCCTCCCCATGCGGCAGCTTCCAAGCTGGTGCGTGGAAATTCCCGCCGGCGATTCCGGCCGCACGTGCGGCTTTACGACCGTCTTCGCGCCCGCTTCATGCAGCAATTCCGCGCACCGGTCCGCCATGAACTGCTCCTGCGCGGCGTTGCGCGCGTGCTGCCGGTACGTGATGCGGCTCACCGGCACGCCCCGGCCGTCGCGCACCTCCGGGTCCACGTCCACGCGGTTCTCCGCCCGCGGGAAGGTGTGGCACGTCGCATAAATCCACAGCGACTGCTTGAAATACGTGCGGTAGAAATCTTTCAGCTCCTGCCCGTAAGGACGCACGCCTTCCGCCACCGCGACCCGCTGAATGAACCCGAGCGGCGGCCGCGTGTGGTAGTTGCTAACGATCCCCCCTGCCCGTCCTGGATCGGAGCCGCGATACTGAAAGTCGTCGACCCCGAAACAGACGCCCGGCCCCACTTCATCGGTCACAACGCGATCGAACAGCCCGTACGCAAACAGGCCGCCGTCGTTTTCGATGTTGCGGCCCACCTGATCGTGTTCGTTACCGATGCCGCTCGGGAAGAATCGGGATTTCGAGTTCAGCAGCAGCCGCGGCGTCTCGGTTGCCGAACCGCACACCACCACCACTCGCGCCTCCATCTTTTCCCAAGTCTCGGAGCCGGCCATCTGGTACAACACTCCGTCCGGCGTCCCATGCGCGTCCACGGTAATCTCGCGCGCAAACGCATGCGGAATCAGCCGACAGTTTCCCGTCTTCAGCGCCTCCGGAAACATCGCCACCAGCGTCGATGACTTCGCGCCCACCTCGCAGCCGAAGCCGTTGCAGAACGAGCAGCCGACGCACGCCGCCCGTCCGCGATATGGTTTCGACAGAATCGCCAGCGGAGTGTGAAACGGCTTCCACCCCAGCCTCCGCGCAGCCGGGAACAGCACCGCCGCCTCCGCATTCTCCGGCAGCGGCGGCAGCGGTAGCGGCTTCTTCCTCGGAGCGCCGTGCGGATTCTCGTCCCCGCTGACGCCCAGTTCGTACTCGGCCTTCTCGTAGTACGGTTCCAGCTCGTCGTATGTGATCGGCCAGTCTTCCAGGTTCGCGCCCTCGATGCGGCCGAAATAAGAACGCAGCCGGAATGTCTCCGGCCGGAACCGCCACGCCATCGCGCCGTAGTACACCGATCCGCCGCCCACGCACGCGGGCAGCGTCCCGTACAATCCCTCGCGCGGCCGCACGACGCGCGCTTTCTCCTTCTCGCTCGCGCGCGTCGTGCGCACTTCACTCGGGTCGGGCCCGAACGGCACGTCGTGAATTCCCGTGGTAAACGAGTCGCGCGTTTCCAGATGTCCGAACGTCTTCAGCCACGGCCCCCGCTCCAGCACCACAACGGACCACCCCGCCGCCGCCAGTTCCTTCGCCACAATCCCGCCGCCCGCGCCCGCGCCCACAATCACCGCATCGGTCTTCACAGCGTTTATTGTAAGTCCAATCGCTATGTTATAAGGGAAGATCCACTATGGCGAAACGTTTCTACGGCTGGTGGGTGACAGCAGCAGCATTCTTCACCTTCGGTCTTGCGGTCGGCGTTCCCTATTACAACATCGGTTTTTTCTACGATTATTTCCAACGCAGTTTCCACTGGTCGCGCGCCGATATCACGCTTGGCTTTCCCCTCGCCGCGCTCATCACTATCTGGGTGGGCCCGCTGCTCATCTATCGCTTTAGCCCGCGTAAACTGATTCTGGTCGGCACCGCCCTCAGCTTCGTCGCCATGTTCGGCTTCGGCAAAATGGGCAGCGCGCTCAAGATCTACTATCTCCTGTGGGTCGTCTATACCGTCGGTTATATTCTTTCCGGCCCCATTCCGCATCAGTTGATCGTCTCCCACTGGTTCCGCAAGAAGCGCGGCACGGCCATGGGTATCGTCTACGTCGGCGTCGGACTGCTCGGCTCCCTCGGCTCTTTCCTTGTAAAGCCGCTCACTGAAAAATACGGATTTCAAACCGCCCTCATCGTTCTTGCATTCCTGATCTTTGCCTCGTGGCCGCTGGTTTTGTTTGTCCTGAAAGATAAGCCGTCCGACGTGGGCCAATTCTCCGACGGCGATCTCGTCGCGCCCGCCGAAGTCGCCGTCGAGTCGCAAACCTTCCGCGAGCTGCTCTCCAGCTATCCCTTCTGGCTCCTGCTGATCGGCAGCATCTGTTCCATCGGCTCCATCGGCGCCATCAATTTTCACATGAAATTCGTCTTCCTCGATGAAGGCTTTCAAAAGGGACCGATGGTCGATTCGGCCTGGCGCAACGCGTCCATCCTCATCCTCTGGTCCAGCATTGGGGGGCGCCTTCTCATCGGCGGCTTGGCCGACAAATTCTCCAAGAAGCTGGTGATGGCCGCGACTTATTTCCTGGTTGCCGGAACCATTCCGTTGCTTCTTCTCGTGCGTCCCGGTTCGGAATTCTACATCTACGCGTTCGCCGTTCTGTTCGGCTTTGGCATGGGCGCCGACTATATGTTGATCCCGCTGATGGCGGCTGAAGAGTTCGGCGTCAACAGTCTCGCCCGCGCCATGGCCATCATTCTGCCTGTCAATACCATTGGCCAGACCTGGTTCCCCTACTTTGTCTCGTTGCTGCGCGATCATTTCGGCAACTACCGGATCGCCATGGGGACCGTTCTCGCCGTCGCCATTCTCGGCGCCATTGCTATTCTGATTCTTCCGCG
>JBDTAT010000043.1:0-3757 GCA_039924505.1 Bryobacteraceae bacterium | reverse complement strand
CAGGTCCCAAATCTCCGCCCGCCGCTCAATCCAGAGCTCGGCTTGGCCGGCGGCCACCAGCATCGCATCCATGGCGCCGCCGAGACTGCGGACGGACCAGAACCGGTCCATCCACTCCACCAGCCGGGGGCCGAACGCCTCGCGGCCGACACGGTTCAGTCCGTTCACGCACAACACCGCCGATTCCGGCGCGTCAATGCCCGATACGTGCAATCGCTCGGGCGCACCGCCCGTCCCCGCAACACGCCACGCCCCGGCGCCGCGCCCGGCGAAGTAGGTCTGCCCCAACATCGGCAGATGGGCGACCCCGGCGACGGCGTTGCCGTCCACCTCCAGACCAATCAGCACGGACCACAGCGGATTGCCGCGCAGGAAATCGCGCGTTCCATCGATTGGATCGACGATCCAACGCCGCCCGCTGCGCGATTCTTTCCGCGATCCTTCTTCCCCCACCAGGCCGTCCAGCGGAAAGGCGTCTTCCAGCATGCCGGCAATCAACCGCTCATTTTCACGGTCGGCGATGGTCACGGGCGATCCGTCCGGCTTGGTCTCCGGCGCGACTCCGGCGCGTTGGTGCGCGGCCGCCCGATTCCCCGCCAGGCTCGCGGCTGCGCGCGCGGTCTCAAGTTCCTTTTCGTAGGGCACTTGTCGATTTTAACGTTCCCCGTGTTATATTACTTTCGCGCGCGGCCTTCGACGATGCGGATTTCCTCACACTTTGCCGGAGTCTTCCTGACGATCCCGGTAGCCGCGGCGCTGGCACAGGACTTGCCGCGCGCCGGCGGCGAGGCCGGCAGCAAAGCTTGCGCCGTGTGCCATGCGGATATTTACCGCCGCTATTCGGCAACCGGAATGTCCAGAAGCAGCGGGCTGGCCGGCGCGGGTGAGTTCCGGGAAAGTTTCCAGAACGCCGTCTTCTCCGATCCGGCCTCCGGCGCGCACTATGGCGTCACCGCAACACGGGATGGATACCGGCTGGAATTCTCACGCGACTCGTCCGGCGCTGCCGTTCGGCGGATGCTGAAGTGGTTTATCGGCTCGGGCAGAGTCGGCCGCAGCTATCTGTTTTCTATAGATGGATTCCTGTTCCAGTCTCCCGTGTCTTACTATTCGGCGCCGGCGAAATGGGATATTTCACCCGGATATCGGCGGTATTCCACCATCAATCTCACGCGGCCGGTGGAGCCCCAGTGCCTGGAATGTCACGCCGAGGGTCTGCAACCGGTGGCGGGCACGCAGAACGGCTTCCGCGACCCTCCGTTTCTGGAAAGCGGCGTCGGCTGCGAGCGATGCCACGGCTCAGGGAAAGAACATATAGTAAGGATGCGATCCGGGCGCCGCGGCGCGAGCGCGATCGTGAACCCGGCGAAACTTTCGCCGGCCCGCCGCGACAGCGTGTGCGAACAATGTCACTTGGCCGGCGCGGCCCGAATTGCGCGCGCCCGTCCCAAGCATGATCGCTACGAACCAGGCGCACTGCTCTCGGACTACTCCGCGTTCTTCGTCTGGCCGGGCGCGGAGTTGCCCGCAATGCGCGTAACCAGCCACGTGGAAAGGCTTCAGCAGAGCCGCTGCAAAAAGGCGAGCGGCGGCAAGATGTGGTGCGGCTCTTGCCACGACCCGCATGAAGAACCGGCGCCGGCCGCGCGCGCCGCGTATTACCGGGCCCGCTGCGAAAAATGCCATACGTCATCCGGCTGCCGCCAGACCCGGGAGGCTCGCCGGGCAGCCAACGACGACTGCATCGCGTGCCACATGCCGAAAAGCCCGGTGCGTGACGCCGAGCACGCGGTCTACACCGATCATTCCATCCCGCGCCGTCCACTAGCGGTGGGTGCGACGCCCGCGGCCGGCCGGTTGCTCGAGCCATTCTTCAAGACTCCGAGCAATGATCGCGACCTCGGCCTCGCATACGCGGTTGTCGCGGGCAATGACCCCGCATTGCGGCGGCGCGCGACGGAATTGCTACAAGCGGCCGAAGTACACGACGCGCACGACTTGCCGGTGCTGGTCCAACTAGCTCAACTGTACGATGATGCGGGCGACGCTGTCCGAGCGAGGGCGATTTATGAGCGGGTGCTGCGCGCGGATCCAACGCAAGTTTCCGCAGAGGTGAATCTGGGGACGCTGCTGATCGGGCAGGGACGCACGGCGGAAGCCATGCGGCTTTGGCGGGACGCGCTCCTACGCAACCCAGGAATGACGGGGGCCAGAGTGAACCTCGCGGTAGCGCAGTATCAATCGGGCAAACATTCCGCGGCTGCAGCCACGCTGCGGACGGCGCTCCAATACGATCCCGACGATCAAACCACCCGGCGGATGCTGGCTGAGATCCAGGCCGGATCGCGATAGGTCTTCGGCCGCGAGATTCGGCGCGTATCGGGCAACCGCTTGCTGACGCGCGCGGCTCGGAATGGGGTTTCCGAGCCGTGACCGCTGGGGAGCGGTTGCCCGCGTAGCGAAGTAAATTTCGATTCAAAATATTAGGATACTGGCTAGTCGCGAATCGTGGTCTGAAGTATACTGGCAACAAGTTGGAGGTTCAAATGTCTCGATTCGCGATACTCATCGTCCTCGCCACTGCGGCGGCCCTTTCTTGTTTTGGACAGGCCTTCACGGCCAACCTCACCGGAACCGTTTCCGACCCCAAGGGCGGGGCCATGCCGCAGGTCACGATAAAGATTCGCAACGTCGCCAATAACGACACGCGCCAAACCGCCACGAACAGCGACGGACGCTACACGTTTTCGCAAATCGCTCCGGGCGGCTATGAGCTGACGGCGGAGGCGGCGGGCTTCAAGACGTATGTGCAGCGCGGCATTACGCTGGTGGCGAATCAGTCGGGAGAAGCGGACTTCGCGATGCAGCTCGGCGCGGTCACCCAGGAAGTGGACGTCTCGGCCGCGGTGGCCCAGGTGGATACCCAGACCGCCAATCAGTCGGTCGACATGGGCACACATACCGTCGAAGAACTGCCGGCGAATGTCCGCAATCCTTTTGTGCTGGTGCAGGCGACGGCTGGCGTAGTCTCGGTGCGTACGGGCATCTCGACCGCGGCGCAGGATCAGAACCAGAATCGTTTCGCCATGAACGGAGGGCGCGACGAAAGCGGGTTGATTCTTGAGGACGGCGTCCCTTCCACCTCCGGCGATTGGGGCGGATTGATCATTGCGCCGTCGGTCGACTCGGTGCAGGAGATGCAGATCATCCGCAACTCCTACGAAGCTCAGTTCGGGCGCTCCGGCGGCGGCGTCGTGAGCCTGGTGACCAAGGGCGGCACCAACGAATATCACGGCACGCTCTTCGAGTTTCTGCAGAACGACAAGCTGAACGCAAACTCATGGTCCAACGATCGCGTCGGCGCGAAGAAAACGGTGTTTCAAAGCAACCAGTTCGGCGGCAACTTCGGTGGTCCGGTCTGGAAGAGCAAAAAGGTCTACGTCTTCGGGAACTTCGAAGGGTTGCGGCAGGGTAGCGCGGCGACCTACGTCACCAGCGTGCCCACGGCGCTGGAGCGAACCGGAAACTTTTCGGATTACTTTAACGCGAATGGATCGCCGTCGCTGATCTTCGATCCATCCACGACCCAGCCGAATCCTTCCGGGACCGGCTTCGTGCGCACGCCGTTTCCGGGGAATATCATCCCCGCCAGCAGGTTCGACTCCATCGCGCAAAAGGTCATCGGCCTCTATCCGCTGCCGAACACCGCGGGCGCGCAGTTCACGAACGGCAATAACTTCTTCGGCGCCGGCAAAAC
>JBDTAT010000042.1:0-6270 GCA_039924505.1 Bryobacteraceae bacterium | reverse complement strand
CATCTGAATAAGGCCCGGCGGAAATTACGCGACCTGCAAACCCAATTGCAGCGCCGCCGGGAGGGAAAAGTGAAGGGAGGGAAGGCCCCTACGCTGGATTCGGTGGAAAAGCAGATGCATACGATTTGCTCCGCTCAGTTCGTGGCGAAGATATTGAAGGCTGAGGTTCAGCAAGTCCGCAAAGGCCTGGAACTGACTTTCCGCA
This sequence comes from Bryobacteraceae bacterium, assembly GCA_039924505.1. Classification (GTDB taxonomy): domain Bacteria; phylum Acidobacteriota; class Terriglobia; order Bryobacterales; family Bryobacteraceae; genus JBDTAT01. The sequence continues at coordinate 6,065 of JBDTAT010000042.1, read as the reverse complement.
CCGACCAAGCGGCTCTGGACCGGCTGTGTCGCGTCCAGTTTGGCAAAACCATCCTGTTTACCGACAACGCCGGCTGGACCGACGAACAGATTGTCTCGGCCTACCGCTCCCAATACCACATTGAGGATGCCTTCAAACAGATGAAGAACCCGCACTTCCTGGGATGGAGCCCGATGTTTCACTGGACCGACTCGAAAATCCAGGTGCATGCCTTCTACTGCGTGCTGGCCTTGCTGCTCACTTCCTTGCTGCAACGCGAACTGGCGCGGAAAGGCGAGCCGCTCAGCATCAATCGCATGCTGGAAGAATTAGGCGGCATCCGCGAAACTCTGGTCGTCTACCCACGCCGTCAAGGCCAACGGCAGGCTTCCACCGCCACCTGTCTCACCCGCATGACTGCATTACAGCAACGCCTCTTTTCCATCCTCGGTCTCCAGCAATTCGTTCCTGCCTCCCGTTAGGTCATACCGGGCATTACCTGCAAAACATTCCGCAGCAACAGTTTGCCAAGAAACTTGCTGATATCTTGTAAACTCCCGCTAGGTTCTTGGCCTGCGGAACTGGGACCATATAGTTCCGTCGTGAATAACCGACGTCCCCTTCCACGCCTCCTTTCTCATTGCCTTTCGCCGCATTGCAAAACTGCGCTTCGTATCCCCAATGCGACCGGAACGCCACGAACCGCGCCGTCTCCTCGCGCTGATATCCGCGCAGGATTTTCTTCACCGCGCTCGTCAGATTGTCATATCGCAGAATCCGGAACACGCCGCCGAAATGGGCGGAAGCCAGTTCATGCGCTTCCAGAAACGCCTGCTGCGTCGCATGCCGGTAAGCGTAGTGGAACGATCCCCCGCTCGCCATGCTGCGCATCGAAAACACCGGCAGCTTTTCCCGCTCTTCCTCTAAATCCGCGTAAGCTTCATACCCATCCACCTGCCCTTCCACGCCCCACTGATACGACTGCGGCACGTAGATCTCTCCGCTCGTCAGCAGACCCAGATCCCGCTTCTTGCCCCGCACGCAGCGGCGTACGCTCGACTCCGCCACTGTCAAGTCTGGAATTTCCCTCCCCATCCGCGTGAAGATCCGATGAGCCATATGCCGCTGCTTCCGCGGCGCTTTCCGATCGTTCATCAGAATCGCGTCGATAAATCCCTTCACCGGATCCAACTTCGGACTTCCTCGTTCCGGCTGCTTCCTGTCCGCCGGGACCGCGCTCGCCAGCGCGTCCCGCACCATCCGCCGGTGGACGCCGAACTTCTTCGCCACTCCCGTAATCGTGCCCACCCCGTGTTCGTACTCTCTTCTCATCTGTTCGAATAGCTCCGCTTTCGTGCTCCCTTTCAACCGTTCCTCCCCTGGGAAATCTCCCAAAACAGAGTACCCGGCTCCTGTTTTATTCGTTTTCCGCTCTGCGGAAAACGAGTTGCAGGGTGGACCGAATCAGATGATCAAAGTGGGCCAATTCAGAATATCGAAATCAAGCTCGCCGCCTTCCACGCCCGCATCCATTGCCGCCACGATTCTGGCGCATTTGAGCATGCGTTCGACCGCCGTCCTAATGAGGTCTGGCTGCGCTGGATCTGGCTTGCCGCCGATTGAGGCGTAACGCGCGCGATCGCCGGGAAAGAAAACCGCGTGGCTTAAAGCGTCAATGGCCGATTCGGCGAAAACAAGACCGTTATCGCAAGACTGTTCCCGCGAAAGCCAGAGACTCTTTGCGCCGCCCGATGCGAAGCCGGTGAAGTCTTGATCTCATAGCCGCAGACGCCCTCGGCGCCGAAACGCGGAAACACGGCATTGCCGCGCGCGTCAAGCGCTGGTTTAGGTTCCCACCTTCGCGCCCTTGGTAAAAAACGGAAAAAGACCGCATGCGCGTCGAAGCCGAATACGCAAAGATGCAGGACGCGCCCTGTCCACTGATCTGCTGGCGTCAGAGCGCCTCGCCGGCCGGGTCCGAATCGACGCCTCCGAGACTGGGTTTATTCGCTGGCGGCTGAAATTTGGAGAAGCAACAACAAACGCGCCATTCCCAAGCGTCCGCGCCATTCGGTGAATAGTCTCGAAAGCCCGTCGTTTGAACCGCCCAGCGGGCAGAGATCAAAGTCAAAGCGAAACTCAGCATCAAGTGCTTCATAAACGCCTTTAGGTATTGCCCATTCCACGGACTACGGCTTAAACAGCACGCGATTCATACAATTACGCGAATGAAGGATTATATTTCTCCTCACTTTGCGCTTACGCCGCGGAGGGAGTGCGATCCTCCCGATTCCAAATCACTCTCAGGGTTTCATCGTTTGGCTTCGTGGCGTGGGATCAAGTTGGTAGCATTTCAGAACCGGCGTTCAGGGTTGGGCGCTTCCTGGTGCAGCGTGCCACCGGCCCGTTCCACGCGGACTTGGCAGGAACGGTTTCCGCTGCTGGGTCGTGCCCTTTATTCTGCAATTCCGCGCTATTGAGTGTGAAAGGAGTTTTCAGCCCATGAAAACACATCACCTGGCTCTGGCCCTCGCTATTACGCTTTCAGCCTTGGCCGCGCCCAAGGCTAATGCCCAAGCGGTTCTCATTCGAGGAGAACTTGCCACGCATACCAACGACGACAACAAAGATCATGATACGTGTGTTTACGCGACGGTAACGACCTCGGATGGATTGTCGCAGCTCGCTCACATCAGTAACGGAGACTGTGGCGGGGATGATTCCACCGAGTACAACGACCACTCCGACCATTCGATTGCGTTTCAGATCGACGCGTCGGGCGCCGGCAAGGACGCCTGCAAAGGATTCACAGTTCACATGTGGCAAAAGACCCACGGTGGCCGTGGTCACGACACTTGGAAGTTCGATGTCCGCGCGATTCTCTATTTTTCCGACGGCTTGAACCTTGTGGCGCACGTGGAAGGCGTTACGCTGACTTCAAATTCGCCAGATGATTCTCCCTCAGTGGACTTCGCGAATTGACAATAGCCGTACTCTTCCCATGCCGGGCACGCGCCCGCCCGGTCATGTGGGCGGGCGCCGCCGCGGCCGGACGTTTGGCTCCCGTGTTTTAGGGGATAATTTCAGCATCCGCCCGAATCCGCCCCCACCTGCTATCGATCAAGCGGCCGGCAAACTCGAGAATTCTGGTTTATCTAATGCCCTTATGCCTTCGCTGGCACGCTAAAGAAGTGAACGCCCGAGGCGCGACGACTGCAAGCCACCGGGAAAACAAACTCTTCGAAAGGAAGTGGCGAGATGGAATGCGAAGGCGTTGCGTGCGGCGTAGTGGAGATCAATTGGGACGGTATAGTATGCGCCTACCGTGTCAAAAACCATGGAGCGCGGCGTGTGCTCGTCACTCTGACAAGCTCGCGAGGCGAAATACGCCTGCGGATAGAACCGCGGGGCGATACACTCCTCTACATCGCTCAGTTCGAGCTGCCTTATCAGGCATCTTTTTGCGATTAGCGGGGCCAATCGGATGGCCCCAGTTCGTGTCATATTGCGCTATACAATTGTGGGATTGATAGACGCCGCCGGGAATTTGAGGGGAGATTGAGATATGAGCGACGAGGTACAAATCACATTGTTGCTGCACCGCCTCCATAAGGGCGACCGCAGCGCGGAATCGGAGTTGCTGCCGGTGGTGTACGAACACTTACATCGCCTTGCTGAACGGCAGTTCAGGTCCGAACGTCTTGGCCACACTCTGCAGCCTACCGCCCTTCTGAGCGAATTTTACCTGCGGATCATTCGCGACACATCCATCGACTGGCAAAGCCGCGCCCATTTCTACGCAATCGCGGCCGAGGCTATCCGGCGGATTCTGGTGGATCATGCCCGGGCGGCAAATGCGTGTAGACGCCCCAATCCGGCCAAGCGAATACAAATTGAGGATGTAGCAATCTATTCGGACAATCACGCTCAGGAGATCTTGATGATCGACGAAGCCCTATCGAAGCTGCGGTCCTGGGATGCGCGCCAGGCAAGAGTGGTGGAGCTTCGTTATTTTGGCGGGCTGTCGGTTGAAGAGACGGCAAAATCGCTCGGCGTGGCGGAGCGCACGGTCAAACGCGATTGGACCCTGGCGCGGGCATGGCTTTCAAGCCTCATGAACGGCGGTGAGAATCGCGAATCGCGGTAGTCCGCATGGATCGAACGCTGTGGGCACGCATTAAGGAAGCATTTTCCATCGTCATCGCCTGTGGCCCTGACGATGCGCGCGAAGCACTGCTTCAAGCCTGCAATGGGGACGACGAACTAGTTCAGCAGGTTCGGCCGCTGGTTGAGGAGCATTTCAGAATTCTGAGCGCTGTCGAGATGCCGGCGCCGGCCGCGATCCCGGATACCGAGCTCCCCCGCATCATCGCGGGCCGGTATCGGCTAATCGCCCGGCTAGGCAGTGGCAGCTTCGGGGATGTCTATCGTGTTTCAGACGAAGTGGCTGGAGGAGAACTCGCCCTCAAGGTGCTTCGATCGCCGGATCCCGTGGCCCTTCATTATTTCAAGCGCGAGTTTCGAAGCTTGGCGGATACGTATCACCCCAACATCGTCAGACTCCGCGAACTCATCGCATATCAAGACCGGTGGATGTTTACGATGGAGTTCGTCGATGGCGTCGACTTGCTTCAATTTCTGAATCGTCAATCGCCGGGCGATCGCGCCGCCGCGCTACGTTCCTGCTTGCTCCAACTTGGGGAGGGGATCAAGGCGTTGCATCGGGGAAGGCTTCTCCACCGCGACGTGAAGCCGTCCAACGTTCTGGTGACCTCCGCGGGCCGCGTGGTGCTTCTCGATTTTGGTCTGGTGCACTCTTTCGATAAAGACCCCCTGTCGCTGGTCACATTCGCGGGCACCCCCGACTACATGTCCCCTGAGCAAGCGGCCGGCATAGCGGCCGCGGAACCGAGCGATTGGTACGCGTTCGGCGTCCTGTTGTATCAAAGCCTGACGGGGAAGCTGCCATTTTACGGCAACTTTGTCGAAGTACTTCGCCGGAAACAGCTTGAAAGTCCTGCGCCGCCGGCCGATCTTGCGCCCGATGTCCCGGCGCAATTAAATACACTGTGCCTCAACCTGCTGGAACGCGATCCCCTCAAACGGGCTTCCTACCAGGACGTGATCCGGTCATTGCGGCCCGGAGTCGCGGTTCCTGTCCAGGAGTCGCGAAGGCCGCCCATTGTCGGGCGCGGTGAGCCGCTCCGGCGCTTGGCCGACGCTATTGCCGCCGCCGACGATCGCCCTGCGCTGATTCATATCTGCGGCCCCTCCGGAATCGGGAAAACGGTCCTGCTCCGGGAATTCGCCGCGCGCCTGAGCAAGGATCCCTCCGTGCTCGTTTTCGCCGGGCGCTGCTATGAGGGTGAAACGGTGCCCTATCAGGCGCTCGACGATTTGATCGATCATATCGGCCAGTATTTCCGGCGCTTGCCAAGAGACCGCGTCGAGAGCCTCCTGCCGCGCAATTTCGCGGTGCTTGTGAAAATGTTCCCGGTCCTTGCGCCGTTTCTCTCCAGTGGCGCACGGTCCGGCGCGACCTTCAGCTCCATGGAATTGCGAACCCGCGCGCTGGCCGCGCTGAGGGAACTATTGGGCCGTCTTCGTGAACGGCATCGAATCGCGCTGGTCATCGACGACCTGCAGTGGGGGGATGTGGACGGATGCGTAGCCCTCAACGAACTGTTTTCGTCCGCCGATTCACCGGCGATTCTGGCCGTGCTGGCATACCGGTCCGAGGACATCGCGGCGAGCCCATCCCTCAAAGCTCTTCGCGGCAATACTGGGCAGCCATCTAACCGGACGACCACGTTCATCGATCTCGGTCATTTAGATATTGCCGAATGCCGGCAGCTTGCCCAATCGCTGCTGGCCCAGCCCTTTGGTGAAGACACACTACAGCGGATCGCCGAGCAATCGGGAGGGAATCCCTTCCTGGTCCAGGAGATTGTCCGCTGGATCAATGTGCCTGGCGTCAATCAAGTTCTCCCGGGGCCGTTCAGTCTCGCCGATGTCGTTCGTTCGCGCGTCGATGAGCTCCGTCCGGAAAGCAAGCACTTCCTGGAGTTGGCTGCCGTTGCCGGACA
>JBDTAT010000041.1:0-3027 GCA_039924505.1 Bryobacteraceae bacterium | reverse complement strand
AGCATAGGCTCGGCGATCAGGACCGGCCCTTCCATCTTTCGATCGCTCCGATCTGGGAAATTCCGGTGGGGCGCAGCCGGCGGTATTGGTCTCAAATGCCCAAGTGGCTCGATGGAGTTGCCGGCGGGTGGCAGTTGTCCGGCCAGTATACGATCCAATCCGGCGCGCCCGTTACGTTCAACGCGAACGATAGCTTTTATTTCTCCGGGAAGGATTTCGCGTTTTCAAAAAGCAAGCGGAGCCTGACGGAATGGTTCGACACCAGCCAGTTCTACCGGTTTCCCGACAAGAACACGGACTTTGCCACGCTAGCGAGTTACCCCGCGTGGACCGGCGTCCAAAATCTGCCCGGTTACAACTTCAAGCCCGCGCCGGGCGACACGATCAAGAACGGCGTGTATCAGGATTTCGGCACTTACGTCCGAACCATTCCGACACGCTGGTCCGATGTCCGGGCGAGTCGCGTCAATAATTTGGATGCGGTTATCGCGAAATCGTTCGCATTTCGCGAGCGCCTGCGGCTGCAATATCGCTTTGAGGTGTACAACGCGTTTAACCACGTCCGGTTCGGGTCTCCAAACGCCGATCCCACGAGTTCCAATTTCGGCAAGGTCAATCCGACGGAGGAGAATAATGCGCGCGTGGTACAGATGGCGTTGAAACTTTATTTTTGAGAGGACACTGTAGTTTGGGGTCGTGCCGGAACACAAGTGCAACCGCTCGGTTTCATCACCTTTGGTGTGCCGTCGGCCCGTGGGTCACTCCGACCGTAATAGGGAGCGGTTGCACATGTATCGATTGGTTACAGCGGGAAGGTCCGCGCGAACCGTCGGAAAAGTGTCCGGGCTGCCTCCCGCCGCTAAATTAAAATCGATCTCGGCGGATAGTGCTGCCCTAGTTTAATTTAATCAAGCGATCCACCCTCGGCCTGACCGGGTGTTTTCGAGGGGGCGCGCGTTACAAGGCCGGAACAATGACACTACGGACTGGCGGACGAGCTTGCATGTGCGTGATTTCGTCTACCGCGCGATACCGGTCGTTTGGACTGGTATCGTGCGGGGTGAGTTGGGGTAAGCGCCAGAATGATCGCACAGTTGGCCACACCAATCCCGCTTCGAAAAGCTTGACCGGCGCCCGCTCGGCTAACCAACGCTACTCTCTGCCGGGAATCGATTCCTAATGCTCCCGTTGGCATAGTCTGGGAATGCCAGCTATACGTCGAGCCTTTATGGGGCGCCGGGAGGCAGTCCACCGTACTACCGACGAAATCTTCGTGGCCACGAAGGTACTTCTGGTTGGATGATGGCGCGTCGGCGGCGCGTAAACGGAAAGCGAGCGTCGTAAACGATTGAAATTGCGCGGTATATTTTTGGATATAGTCGTGATCGGGGAAACCAAATGATCAGAACTCTCGTTTTCGGCGTCGCCATGTTCGCCAGCGCCTGTTTCGCGCAGGAATACCGGGCCACGCTATCGGGAAGCGTGACCGATCCGAGTGGGGCCGCCGTTCCCGGCGCGAACGTCAAGACAACCAATAGCGCCACCGGCCAGGTTAGCGAAACCAAGACCGGCGCCGCCGGCCTGTTCACGATCCCACTTCTGGAGCCGGGAATCTACACTGTTGCAACGACGGCTTCCGGGTTCCAGACGCTTCGCAAGGAACGCGTGGTCCTCGCGGTTTCGGAAAAGGTGAACCTGCCCATCGTCCTGACGCTGGGGCATTCGTCCACCACGTTGACGGTGCGTGCCGACCAGGAAGTGCTCAGCACATCCAGTTCGGATCGCGGACTGCTCTTCGATCCCACCAAGACGCAGGAGCTTCCGCTGAACGGCCGGCAGAGCTACATGCTGCTATCGCTCACTCCCGGAGTTATTTTCACGCAGGAACAGTTTGGATCGAGCGGCTTTTCGGGCACCCGCGGGTGGGACGCCAATAACAGCTATAAGTTCAACGGCGCGCGCGCGGGGAACGGCAACAACGCCTTCCTGCTAAATGGGTCGATCATCAGCAATGAAGGAAGCACATGGCTGCTGGCGCCGTCGGTCGAATCCATTTCGGAATTCAAGGCGATCACGACGGTTTTCGACGCGCAGTATGGCCACGAGGCGGGAGGCGTCGTCAACACTATCATTAAGACCGGCACGAATTCCTGGCATGGCGACGCTTACGACTACTTTCGCAACCGCGTGCTCGACGCCAACAGCTTCCAAAACAATTACAACGGCCTGGCGAAGGGCCGCCACAATCAGAACCAGTTTGGAGGCGTGATTGGCGGACCCATCCGCAAGGACAAGGATTTCATTTTCGCGAGCTATGAGGGATGGCAGGAAGTGGTTCCGTTCCCGGCGTCCGGCACGACGGTTCCGGCGGACCTGCGCAACGGCGCCGGCTTTTCGAACCACGGCATCACCGTCTACGACCCGTTGACGACGCACTTGTGCGGCGGCGCGGGCGAACCCTGCTCGAACTCGCAATATTGGCGCAGCCCGTTCCCCGGCAACGTGATTCCATCCAGCCGCATCAGCCCCATCGCGACCAGGATCCTTTCTTATCTGCCCTTCGAAAACGGTCCGGGGCAGGGCGCCGGCGGCATCAGCGGCAATTTCGTGGCAAATCACAACGAAGGCCGCTATTGGTACAACCAGCCGGTGATCCGCTTCGATCACACCATCGGCGAGAACGACAAGCTCTTTTTCCTGTATTCGCATTTCCACGGATATGAATTCCGGTCCTCCACCGGTTTCGCCAAACCGGTGGCGACGGGAAACACCGATAATCAACGCACCTTTTCGGGCGTGAATGTGGGCGAGACGCACGTGATCTCGCCCACCGTGGTGCTCGATATTCGCGGCAATCTGGCGCGGTTTATTCAAGACACGCCGGGGTACAACGATCAGGCGTTGAAGATCGCGCCGGCGTCGATCGGGATGACGGGCATGATCCACGCCCCGACGGTATCGCAAGCGGTGATCCCCAACATCAATATCGGCGGCTTCAGCGGGCCGCTGTTCGGCAACGGCAGTTTC
>JBDTAT010000040.1:0-2801 GCA_039924505.1 Bryobacteraceae bacterium | reverse complement strand
GAAACCGGGGCACTTGATAGAGGGAGAACTTCGCGTTCAGTATTCGGCCGTTGTCGAATTTGATCGCTTCGTACAACGCGCCCCCAATGCCCATCATAATCGCGCCTTGCACCTGATTCTTTAATTGATCCGGATTGACGATGGCGCCGCATTCAAATGCTTGGACCACGCGCACCACGCGCACCGGGGCGCCGGCCGCGCCAACCTCCACTTCCGCGCAGGTCGCGACGTAGCCGCCCTTGTCGGTGCCGGCCGCGACGCCGAATCCGCGGCCCGCGCCGGGTTTTTGTTTCCCCCAGCCGAAGCGTTCCGCGGCAGTCTCGAGCGCGGTCCGTAACCGCGGCTCGCTCAAGTTTTTCAGCCGGAACGCGAGCGGGTCCATGCCGATCGAGTGCGCCAGCTCATCCATGTGCGTCTCGCGCGCGAATACGTTCGCCGTCGATGCCAGTCCCCGATACGAGCCTTGCCGCAACGGTGATTTGGATGGATGAAATTCGATCTTTTGATTCGCCACATCGTAGGGCGTTTGAATGGCGGCGGGGCCGGAGTTGTAATTGTCGAATTTCCACGCCGTGAGAGATCCATTGGCAACGCCGCTCGAAATCTCGATGAGGCCCGCCGGCCGGAAATACGCCCAGGTGAATTCTTCTTCGCGGGTCCAGACCAGCTTCACCGGCTTCCCGGCAGCCTTCGCGAGGCGCGCCGCCTCCACCGCGGCTTCACCGGTGTGCTTGCCGCCATAGGCCGCGCCGGTGTCGGGCATCAGGACGTGGACGCTATCTTCGGGGAGGTGGAACGCCTCGGCCAATTCAGTGCGCACGCCGAAGGGCCGCTGCGTTCCGGTCCAAACGGTAAGGCGATTCCCATTCCATTCGGCGACCGCGGCGCGCGGCTCCAGCGGCGCATGCGCGATGTAGGCGACCGTGTAGGTCCCTTCAAGTTTATGATCGGCAGCCGCGAATCCGCCATCGAGCGCGCCGGTGGAGTGTCCGGACCGGCTCTCGGTAGTGTTGGATTTCAGGTCTTTGAACAGGTCCGCGCCGGAAGGTTGCGATACCGGATTCCACTGCGCCTTCAAAGCGGCCAGTGCAAGTGAAGCGGCGCGCGAGTTGTGCGCCACCACGCCGGCAAAGTCGCCGTCGCGAACGGCCGTCACTCCGGCCATGGCTTCCGCTGCGTGCGAATCGAACGAGGCGAGCGTGGCGCCAAAACTCGGGGGACGCAAGACGCGTCCGTACAGCATTCCGGGGCGGGCAATGTCGGACGGGTAGCGATGCCGGCCAGTCGCGAAATCGGCTTCGCCAGCCTTGTGGGCCGAATGCCCAGCGACGGTCCACTCCGATGCGGGCGTCAGTGGCGTATCCGAGGCAATCTCCTTTAGCAAAGTCTGGGCCGCGCCGAGCTGTCCGTAGGAAAGCGACTCGCGGCTGCCGGGTTTCTCGACCTTTCCATCGGCGGCTTTTAGGGTTGACGCCTCGACGCCCCACTGCGCCGCCGCCTTCGCAATCATCGCCTGACGCGCGGTAGCGGCGGCCTTGCGCAACTCCGGCGCCATCGTCGGCGTTGTGCGGCTGCCGAAGGTGCCCATGTCGAAGGGCGTCAGCGCGGTGTCGCCCATCACCAAATTCACTCGATCGAGCGGGACGCGCAGTTCGCCGGCCACCGCCTGGGCGAGCGAAGTTCGGATGTTCTGACCGACTTCGACCTTGCCGGTGAAAACGGTAATGTATCCGTTCTCGCCAATGTGCAGCCACGCGATGATTTCCCGCGGCATTTCCTGGCGCACGCCACCGCGGCGGCGGCCGCCCGATTCCTGCGCATCTACATCCCGCGCGAGCAGCACCACGACAAAGCCGGCGCCGAGCGTGCGGAAGAAATCGCGGCGGTCGAGCTCGAATTTATACGGCGGAGCGGCGTAGAGTTCGTAACGTTCGGGTTCGAGCGGCGGGTTGTTCATGACCGCGCTCCCCGGCTGCCATTTGCCGCCTGCAGAATGGCTGCGACGATGCGTGGATATGTGCCGCAGCGGCAGATATTCCCGTCCATGAAGTTGATCACTTCAGCGCGCTCCGGATGCGGGTGCTTCGATAGCAGCGCCGCGGCCGACATCAACATTCCGGAGGTGCAATAGCCGCACTGCATCGCGTCCTGCTCCGCGAACGCCGCGCGCAGCGGATTCCATTTTGTCTCGCGCGTCAATCCTTCGATGGTGGTGACGTGCTTGCCGGCCAGCGCGGCCGCGCGCGTCTGGCAGGAGCGCGAAGGGCGTCCGTCAATCAGGACGGTGCATGCGCCGCACTGCCCTTCTCCGCACCCGTATTTGGTTCCGGTAAGGTCCAGATCTTCCCGCAGCACTTCGAGCAGCGTGCGCTCCGGGCCGGGTGCGACGCGATGGCGCACGCCATTGACGAGCAGTTCCAGAGATTCACTCATGGATAAGCTCCTTTGCTTCCAGCCTACCAGGAGAGCGTACCCGTGCGGGGTGGTTCGGCCGGATTGGGCAGGTAGAGTGTCTTACATCTTTCGCAGCGGTAAATCTCGGCGTTCGCTCCGAACTTCTGCTTTACTTCGTCGCCGAAAAAAAACCATCGCTTCAGATGCCCGGCGCACATCTCGCCTTTTTCGTCCTTTTCGCTGCAGGCGCGCATCCGGGGGACGCGGCGCTTCACTTTCGTGCCGTCAGCGAGCGTCGCCACCAACTCGGCCACCGGCGCGTCTTTCATCGCCTCGTGATAGTGAGGATGAGCGTGCTGCATGTTATTTCAGTTTAGCAACGGCGGAAACCGCTCCCTCGCGGTCGC
>JBDTAT010000039.1:0-7297 GCA_039924505.1 Bryobacteraceae bacterium | reverse complement strand
GTTTCGTCGAATAGCGTCAGGTCGTATGCGGCGACCTGCTTGCGCGCGTGATAACGCGCCAGCGCGGCCAGCACGAGAAAGTCCGGCTCGGAAGATCGCCATTCCCGATTCTCTCCCGCCACTTTCGCCCGTGCCCGCGCCACCGCCCGTTCGGTTGCCACCGCGGCCGCGTTCAGCAACTCTGCCGTTTCGAGCGGTGTCTGCTTGGCGCTGGCCACGCCGTCCAGCCGGTTGCGCACGGCTTCTGGAATTGTCGCGATGGTGCGCCAGTCGCTCGGACGCACATCCTTGTAAGCGTCAATCAGCCCGCCGGGATTGATCTCCGGCCAGATGTACATATTCGGATCGGCCAGATGCGCGGTGACGATTTCGGAAAGCACTGTGCTCGACTGGCGGTAGGCGTCGGCCACGTCCGCCGCAGCCGCGCCAAACCGGCTCTTCATCTCCGCCATCCACGCCTTATCCGGCGTCTGCGGGTCGTAACTCAGACGGCCCCAGAGAAAATAGAAATACCAATAGCGCCCGAACTCCCATTTCCAGAACACGCGATCCTTCTGCGCGGCGGTGAACACGCCCCAAACTCCCGGCCGGTTCCCAAAGCCTTTTTGCGCCAACGGAGGATCGATCTCGAATCCGGAGGACCCGGAAAGGCGGAATGTCGGAACGGCGCGCCGGACGAACTCTGGATCGCCCCACAGCAGCAGCCGGTGCGAGCCCAGCGCCCATACCTCCCAGAAAAAATCGTACGGCCGCGGTTTCTCGAGAAAGTCGATGAAGCTGTACCCCGGAAACGTTTCGGCCGGTTGATACGGGCGTCCCATATCCTCGGCCCAGTATTTCGACGAAATCCGGAGCGGCGCCCCCGCGCCCTCGACCGCGTCCAGCATGCCCTGCTGCATCGCCCATCCCCGCAGATCCAGCGTCACGCGCCGTCCCGCCTCGCGCAGCGCGCGGAATACCCAGTCGCGATAAAACGCGACTTGCCGGTCGTTCGGAATTCCCGACTCCGAATTCGTTCGCATCTGAACGCTGCGGATCGCCGGGCACGCGGCCAGCACCTGCTTGAGCGCCGCGTAGCTGTACGGGCCGATATTATCCGCCGTCAGCCCCTCCACCTCAGGCGTCATGCCGCGCTGGATGTTGTGCTCCCAGATTCCGAGCGTGAAGTCGATGCCATGGTCGGCGGCGTTCTGCGAAATGTACCGCAGCATCTCCAGATTTTTATCGCGCTCCACTGCGCTCAAACCCGGAACCCGGACTTCCGGAAATTTGCCGACTGCTACCCAGAATGGATAGGGCGGCGCCAGGTAATTCGTCTGGTGCGCGAACACAAGATTGAAGCGGTTGAAGCGGTCGCGCGCCAGCGTGTCGAAGTAATCCTGCCAGTATTGTTTCGAGTAGAACCACTCTCGATCCAGATCGCGATTGTGGACGAAAACGCGAATGCCGCGAATGGGCGTGGCCGGCGAGCCTTTCGCGGGCGTTAACCGTCCGCTAAGCCGGATCTGCCCGGCCGCCTCCAGCAGTCCGTACATCAGACCGCGCAAATCGCCGCCGCTGATGCGCCCCGGATCGATGCGATACGATTCCGGCGGGTCCTGGCTTATCTCCGTTCGAAAGTGAATCGAGCCCTGCGCGATCCCGCGCGCCGCTTCGGCCCGATTCACTTCCGCCATTCCGAAATCGACCGGCCTCGCGGCGGCCGCGGACGCCATCGCCGCCAGAAGAAATAATGCGCTCAAGCCGCGCCACGGCGCGAAAGGCCGGAGCGGCGGTCTTGCCTCAATCGACAACTGAACTCCACCCCCGCCGCGAAAGATCCCAGTAAATCACCGCCCCGGCCGCCAACCCAATCGCGAGCAGCAAAATACCCACTCCGGTCTCCAGCAGCAGCAGTTTTCCGGTGCCGAATAGAATCCCGTAAATCAGCACGCAACCACAGACCCAGTCGAGCAAATTCGACAATCCGCCGCGCGAAGGCTGTACGTCCGGCGTCAGCGCCGCAATTTTTCGCCATCCGGAAAGCGACGGCCGCGTGCGCCGGTAGAACGCGACCAGAGTTTCAGTCGATTCCGGCGCGGTCAGGAAGGTTACCGCCAGCCAGCAGACGGTCGTCACTCCCACCGTGATAATCATCAGCCAAGCGAAACCAATCGGATCGTCCGAATCCAAATGAAATGCCGTTTGCAGAGTAACCGACGTCACAAACGCCGCAATCATTGCCGACACCTCGCTCCAGGCATTGATCCTCCACCAGTACCAGCGGAGCAGCAGCACACTGCCCGTCCCCGCGCCCGTCACGATCAGCAACTTCCACGCTCCAGCGATCGACGACATATAAAATGTCACCACCGCCGATACGATGGTCAAAAAAATAGTCGCAAGCTGCGAGACCGTGACGTAATGTTTGTCGCTTGCGTGCTTCTTCAGGAACCGGCGGTAAAAATCGTTCACCAGATAGCTCGCGCCCCAGTTGAGCTGCGTTGCGATGGTGGACATGTACGCCGCCGCAAACGCCGCGACCATCAGTCCGCGCAACGATGGCGGCAGATAGGCGATCATCACCCGCACATATCCGGTTTCCGGATCTTTCAACGCCGGGAATAAAATCAGCGACGCGAGCGCTGTCAAAATCCACGGCCACGGGCGCACTGCGTAGTGCGCAATGGTGAACCACAACGTTGCCAGCAGCGAATTCTTTTCGTCCTTGGCGCAAAACATCCGCTGCGCAATGTAACCGCCGCCGCCGGGCTCCGCGCCGGGATACCATGTGGACCACCAGATCAGCGAGATGTACACGAAAAACGTCATGGCCGGCATCCACGCCGAGTGGAGATCCGGCACGAAATTCAGCACGCTGCCGTGGCCGCCGCGCGTCTGGTCGAGCGCCAACAGCTTGGCCTTCATCGCGTGCATTCCGCCCGTGGCTTCCACCGCGTATACCGCCAGCACCGTCACCATCCCCATCTTTACGATGAACTGAAATACGTCCGTCACCAATACGCCCCACAAGCCGGAGAGCGTGGAGATGAACGCCGTCAGCGCGATCATGCCGATCACGATCCCGAGCGCGTGCAGTTTGTCGATCCCCAGAATCAACGTGAGGATATCCACCATCGCTTTGTTCACCCAGCCGAGCACGATGCAATTGATCGGAATCCCCAGGTATAGCGCGCGGAATCCGCGCAGGAACGCCGCCGGCTTCCCGCTGTACCGGATTTCGGAGAACTCGATATCGGTCATCACGCCGCTGCGCCGCCACAGCCGCGCATAAAAGAAGACCGTCATCATGCCGCTGGCGACAAAGTTCCACCACAGCCAGTTGCCGGCGATTCCGCCCTTGGCCACCATCCCGGTGACGGCCAGCGGCGTGTCCGCTGCGAACGTCGTCGCCACCATCGACGTCCCCGCCAGCCACCAGGGAATGTTGCGGCCCGAAAGGAAAAACTCGTTGACGTTCTTGCCGGCGCGCGACTTGTAATAGAAGCCGATTGCCAAATTGAAAATAAAGTACAGCGCGACAACCGACCAGTCTACGTAAGTAAGCTGCAAATGGGCCTCGGTAAGAAGCGCTATTATACACGCTGTCCACTTGAAGGCGCGCTACAATGTGCGCGTGCTGAAATTTGCGCTCGCCGTAATATCGCTCGCCGCCACCGTGCGCGGCGCAGCGCCCGCTCCCGTGGACCTTGAGCAGATGACTTACGCAGAGGTCTACTCCGCGATTCATCAACGCGGCATGACCACCGTGCTCGTCTATAACGGTGGAACGGAGCAGCGCGGCCCGCACGCCGTGCTAGGCGGCCACACCTTTATTGCGCGTGTAACGGCGGAGGAGATTGCCCGGCGGTTGGGCAATGCCCTGGTCGCTCCGGTGCTGCCGTTTTCTCCCGCTGCCGGACATTTGAACTCGAATTGGCCCGGCACCATCAGCCTGCCTGACGATCTCTACGCGCGCGTCAATGAAGCCGTCGTCGCGAGCCTCGCCGTGGCGGGTTTCAAGAACATCATTTTGATGGGCGATCACGGCGGGGGCCAAGCCGCGCTCGCCTCCGCCGCTAAACGGATGGACGGAAAGTACGCGCCGCGCGGCACTCGCGTGTACTACTGCGGAGCGGTCTACCGCCAGGCGAACGCCGATTTCGACGCGTGGCTAAAGGCGAACGGATTTCCGCTGGGCGAACACGCCAGCATCCCGGACACATCGTTGCTGATGTATTTGGGAGGCGATGCCTATGTGCGCAAGGACAAGCTGGTAGCTGGAAACGCCACCAACGGCGTGAATGGCGATCCGCGCCGGTCCTCGCCGGAATTGGGAAGGCGTTACTTCAATATGAAAGTCGCATCCGCGGTCAGCCAGATTCAAAATTTTATTACTCAACCCTCTCTGCGCCGCCGGTAAGGCGTCGAAAGGTATCCGCGGCTCTCTTTCGCAACGTCCGATTGTGGCGCGTACTGGATGGCCTGCCGGTAAGCCGCGAGCGCCTGCGCGCGCTGGCCCTTTAAATCGTAGGTCTGGCCCAACCGCATCCACGCCATCACGCCTGTGCTCAAATCCACATTACCCGCCCGCGCCGTCACCGCCTTTAAGTCGTCCAGCGCCCGGTCCAGGTCGTTGTACCAGAACAGCAGGTTGCCGCGCGCGTATTGAATTTTCTCTTCCGGTACGCGCGCGTACCCCGGAGCGCCGTCGCGTTTCATCTCGGCGACTTTGTCGAGAGCCTCCAGCGCATGCGCCTTGTCACTGGCGTCGCCGTACATCTGCGCCTGCTCGAAACGGAGAAGATAGGCGCGCGGGTAACGCTCCACCAGACTGTTGAGCAGCAGAATTGCGTCGAGCGGACGGCGCTCCCGGCGGTAGATCGCCGCTAGCAGAATTTGCGCATCCACGCGGTCGCTCTTGCCCTTTTGCGCCACCAGTTGCAGCAGGCGGATTCCCTCCTCGCGATCACCGTGAAATCCTCCCAGGAATCCGAGCATCTTCATCGCCCACGGCAGACTGCCGACAATGTAGTCGTGTACACCCTGCACCAGCCGGGCGTCAATGAACGACGGATCGATGTCGGTAACCTGATTGTGATATTTGCGCGCCGTTGTGCTGTCGCGCAGCGCGTCCATCCAGGCTTTGCGAACCAGAAACTCGTAGTTCGCGCGCAGCCCGTAGGAGACGCCCAGTGCGTACAGCGCCCCCGTGTCCTTCGGATTTTTCTCGAATCGCGCGTCGCCCAGTTGAATTGCTTTTGCAAGCGACTCGTTAAACCGCCGCTCGTCCTTGGGGTCGGGATTCATTTTCTGGCGCCGTAGAAATGGATTGCTCCCCGTTACCAGTTGGCTTTCGAGCGCTCCCGAGCGTAGCATTTCGCGGTAGAGAATCGACTGGGCCAGGTGATTGTAGGCGTTCGGATTCTCCGGCTGCGCGGCGATTTCCTGCGTAAAATCGGCGATCGCCTGGTCGTATTCGAGATTATAAAAGTGATCGAAGCCGTCGGTCTCAAGCGGCCGGTCACCCGCCGCCAGCGCCGTCAACGCCGCGAGCAATAGAATCGTCATGGCGCGCACTATGAAGTTATCCAAGTTGCTCCAGAGCCCAGCGGGCATGTGTGGCAACTTGCTCGTCCTCAAAGCCGGCCAGCATTTTCAGCGGCTCACGGTATTTTTCCAACTTGCTGTTTCCCATTGCCACCGCGACGTTCCGGAGAAAACCCGAATAGCGGGCGCGCTCCACCGGAGTGTTCTGAAATCTTCGATGAAATTCCCCGCTGCTGAGATTCGCCAATTCCGCGAGCTCGAACGGCGCGGCGGGCGGCGCGAAGGCCAGTTTCTCCGTCACCGGCGCGCGGCGATTCCATGGACATACGTCCTGGCAGATATCGCATCCGAACAGATTGCGGCCAATTCCGCCGCGGTGCTCTTCGGGAATCGTCCCGCGCAATTCAATCGTGAAATAGGAAATGCACCGCCGCGCGTCCAGCGTCCAACCCCCTGCGTCTGGCACAATCGCCTGGGTGGGGCAAGCGTCGATGCAACGAGTACACGTTCCGCAGCGGTCGGGCGCCGGGGCATCCGCCGCCAGCTCGAGCGAAACGAGCAGTTCGCCGAGGAAAAACCAGGATCCCATCCGCTGGTTGATCAGGCATGTATTTTTTCCGATCCACCCGAGACCCGCTTGGCGCGCATACGACCGCTCCAGCAACGGTGCGGTGTCGACGCAGATTTTCCACTCGAACGTGGCGTATTCGCGCAACCGTTCTACCAGCCGCTCCAATCCGCGGCGTAACACATCGTGATAATCCTGGCCCCAGGCGTAGCGCGAAATCCAGCCGCCGTCGTCCGTCTCGCACTCGGTCGAGTACGGCCCCGCGCTGTTATATAGCTTCCCGACGCATAGAATAGAGCGCGCAGACGGAAGCAATAGCTTCGGATCGGTTCGCACATGTGCGCGCCGGTCCGCCAGATACGACATCGCTCCGGCCATGCCGAGTTCTGTCCATTTTAGATAGCGGTCGCGATCCGGGCTTGGCTCGGCGCGGGTGACTCCGGCGAGCTCAAACCCGCACTCGGCAGCCAGTTGTTTGGCGCGTTCGCTCGAGATGCTGGGCACGGTTAGCCGCCGGTGTGCGCTGGCTCCATGCCGAAGCGCCGCAGCAATAGAAATTGCGAAAGATTGTCCGCCGTAAGCAACCCGGCCAACCGTTCGTCGTCCATCACCAATACGCACGCGCCGGGTTGCGTCAACGCCGGCAGCACGTCGCTGAGTTCGGTGGTCAAAGGGACGGCCGCGAAGTTCCGGTCCATGAAACCCGCGACATAAACGTCCGGCCCTTCAGCGGCCAGCGCGCGCAGCAGGGCGCTGCGCCCCAACAGCCCAACCACGCGGCCGCCGTGTACCACTGGAAAATCCTGTTGCGAAGCGGCCAGCAAAAGGTTGGCGGCGTCGCGGATCGTGTTGCCGTGGGAGAGCGTGTGGAACTCCGTCACCATGGCGGCTTGCACCGGTACACCGTGCGTCAGGGTGCGGCTGACTGCGGCGGCGCCCTCCTGCGCCGCGCCCAGATAGACGAAGAAGGCTACGAATACCAGCAGAAACTGCCCATAAACCAAGCCATAGAACCCCATCAGGACCGCCAGCATGCGGCCCGCCGCGGCGGCCGCGCGCGTCGCTTCATCCACCGGTTTGAACAGCGCCAGAATGGACCGCAGCACTCGGCCGCCGTCCATCGGATACGCCGGCAGCAGATTAAAAGCGGCCAGAATCAGATTCCCAAATGCGATGCGTTCCACCAGATTCGCGCCGGTC
>JBDTAT010000038.1:0-4973 GCA_039924505.1 Bryobacteraceae bacterium | reverse complement strand
CGGTCCTTGTTCAGCGTTCCTGGCAGCACCGCCACTACATTCGCTATCTCCACGTCGCGCGTCAGACGCTGTTGCTTCTTCACGCGATAGGAGTCGAACGCCACCTCTAAGCGCGGGCTGTAGCTCTGCAATTGGCTGCGAATCCATTCGCGCGCCGCGCCGATTCCACGCTCCCGGTCCCTCAGCGGCGACTCTACGTTGCGCGTGCCGAAGCTCTCCAGCATCTTCAGCGTCTCCCTCATCCGTTCCTCGGAGATCGACGCCACAATCTTCTCCACTTGCGGATTGCGTGAGTGCAATTCCGCCCGCGCCACCAGCACCGCCGCAGCCAGCAAAATCAGGACGCGGATCATTTCGACCGGGGCGGATACGTCTTCGTGTACTTGTTGCGTGAATTCGTCACCACGAAGCCTCCATCGGCGCTCGCACTCAGGGAGATGTACTTTCCATCGCCGTTTTCATCCACATTGGCGATAAACGAGTCCGGCACGTTGTGGTCCTTTCCGCCCTCGACCGCGAAGTGAAGCTGCCACAAATCCTCCAGGCCGGGCGAATTCTTCACCGTCGTCCATGCCTCCACCGACCCGCCCTTTTTCGCGCCGTTGTTCATGATCGCTACACGCGGATGCAACGCGTCGACAATCGCCGGATTGTTCGATTGGTTCAATCCGTGATGGGTAGTCAGATACACATCCACCGTCCCGAGCAGATTGTCCGGACAAACCAGGTTCATCTCCTTATTCCACGTCAGGTCGCCCAAATCGATGAACCGGAACTTGCCATACGTCAGCACGAATCCGGACGAGCGCGCGTTCTCCGACGGATCGGTTTCCCGCCGCTCGACGCCCTTGCAATACGGATTCGGCTGGCCCGCTCCCGCGAGCGCCGTGGTAATGTGCTCGCCGTTCGCGGCCACAATTTCAACCTCCACGCCTTTCAGCGGAATCGTATCGCCCGGTTTCACCACCTTGTGTTCGCTGCTTCCGATCGCCTTCAGATACGCCGTGTAGAGGCCCTGCGCCTGCTTCGCGGTTTCCACCGTCGGCCCATGGTCGAGAAACGTCCCCACCTTCATCCGCTCCACCAGATTCGGCACGCCGCCCACGTGATCCAGATGGTGATGCGTCACCAGCAGAAAATCGATCCGCTTCACCCCGGCCTTTTTCGCCGCATCCACAATCCGGTCGGCATCCCGCCCGCTGTAATCCGCCCAGCCCGTGTCCACCAGCAACGATTGGCGCGCCGGCGTCACAATCAACGTGGACTGGCCGCCCTCCACGTCGATAAAAAATATCTCCAGATTCCGCGCCGCAAGCGCCGGCAGCGCGAGACCAATCGCCGCCACGAAAAACAGAAGTTTCCGCATGGTTGGCATCCTATCACGAAATCCCCCGTGCGGGCATGGAACACTTTCACTTGCGGTAACGTAACCTTAATAGAGAGATCATGCCTTTTTGCGTCAAATGCGGCAGCCCGGTCCAGCACTACGACCAGTTTTGCGAAAAGTGCGGATCGCGCCAGACGCCGGCGTCCGCGGCCCCCGCTTCCGCGCCGGAATTTCTCTCTGGCATCAGCGGCCGCTCCGCTTCCCTGCTCTGCTATATTCCCTTCGTCGGCTGGCTTGCGGCGATCGTCGTCCTGGCCTCGGCCCGCTTCCGCCACGATCCGCGGGTGCGCTTCAACGCCTTTCAGGGACTCTACCTTTTTGTCGCCTGGCTGCTGGTCGATCTCGTGGTCGCCCCATTATTCGCATTCTCGTTTCTCATCCCCGGCTTCGGCTTGCATCATCTGGTTCCGTCCCTGCTGCGAACGATCATCTTCGGCGCCTGGATTTTCATGATCGTCAAAGTCAGCCAGGATGAGAATGTCCGCCTTCCCATCCTCGGCGAACTCGCCGACCGCTCCGTGGCCGAACAGCGCTAAGCTGCCCGTCCCGCGCCCGTTTCGCGCGCGTTCCATGGAAGTTATATAATCGAATCGATGGCGCCCCTGCACATGACGGAAGCCGAGGTGGCTCGCGATCTCCATGAAGTCCTCGCAAAAGTCCAGCAGGGCGTAGAGGTCGTAATCGAGCGGGATCACCGGCCCATCGCTGTCATCCGATCGCCGCTTTCCAACCGCCGAGCCCTCTCGGAATGCATCGCGCTTGCGGAAGCTCGCCCGTCCGCGGCGACGCTCGATGAAGGCTTCATGCAGGATGTCGAAGAAGGAATCGCCAACCGCAGCCAGCCATGGGATCCGCCAGCCTGGGAATAATTCTCGACTCCAGTGTGGTCATCGAAGCCGAACGCCGCCATCTCAACGTTGCTCACTTTATCGAATACATCGTTCAAAAAACCGGCGAAAGGGAAGCCGCTCTCTGTTCGATCACGGTTGCCGTTCGCAGCAACCCCTGGCTCCGGTCGTTGCAGAGGGCGTTTCAACGCGTCTGTTTGGTTCCGGCTGCGCCGGGTAAGGTAGCGCTCTCCGCTGTCCAAAACTCCAACCGCCGGCATTCCACTTACCATTCCAAGCCGCTCCCGCAATTGCCGCAAGCGCGCCATCTTTGATACGTTAGACCTTCCGGCGCGCGGTCCAAAAATTGAAACTTGGCGGCGCAACAGCCCCTCAGACCACGCCTTCATGTTCGAACAAGCCTTCAAGAATATCGACGATGTCCTTCGCAAAGAGGCCGGTTGCACCACGGAGCTGGACTACACCGAGCAGACCTCCTGGCTCCTCTTCCTCAAATACCTCGACAGCCTGGAGCGGGACAAAGCCGTCGAAGCCACGCTCAACCGCAAGAAGTACGCCTTCATCCTCGACCAGCCCTACCGCTGGGAGGAATGGGCCGCGCCCAAGGGCCAGGACGGCAAGCTCGATCACAATACCGCATTGATCGGAGACGACCTCATCGACTTCGTCAACAAAAAGCTCTTCCCCTATCTCCACGGATTCAAGCAAAAGACAAGTGACGCAAACACCGTAGAGTACAAAATCGGCCAGATCTTCGGCGAGATCAAGAACAAAATCTCGAGCGGATATAACCTTCGCGAAATCGTCGAACGCATCGACGAACTCCGCTTCGGCTCGCAGTCCGAGAAGCACGAACTCTCGCACCTCTACGAAGCGAAAATCCGGAACATGGGCAACGCCGGGCGCAACGGAGGCGAGTACTATACCCCGCGCCCGCTCATCCGCGCCATGATCCAGGTGGTGAATCCCAAGATCGGCGAGAGCATTTACGACGGCGCATGCGGCTCGGCCGGATTCTTGTGCGAAGCGTTCGACTATCTCAAATCCAAGAAGAATCTGACCACCCGGGATGTCAAAACCCTCCAGGAGCGGACGTTCCACGGCAAGGAGAAGAAGTCGCTCGCCTACGTTATCGCCATCATGAATATGATCCTGCACGGGATCGAGGCGCCGGACATCTTTCACACCAATACGCTCAGCGAGAACCTCGCCGACATTCAGGAAAAGGACCGCTACGATGTCGTGCTGGCGAACCCGCCCTTCGGCGGCAAGGAGCGGCAGGAGGTGCAGCAGAACTTCCCAATCCGCACCGGCGAGACCGCGTTTCTCTTCTTGCAGCACTTCATCAAAATTCTCAGAGCTGGCGGCCGCGGCGGCGTAGTGATCAAGAACACGTTCCTGTCGAATACCGACAACGCCTCGGTGAGCCTCCGAAAGTTGCTGCTCGAAAGCTGTAGCCTCCATACAGTGCTCGATTGTCCCAGCGGCACGTTTCAGGGAGCGGGCGTCAAGACCGTCGTGCTCTTCTTTGACAAAGGGACGAAGACCCGCAAGATCTGGTTCTACCAGCTTGACCCCGGCCGCAACCTCGGCAAGACCAACCCACTCAACGACGCCGATCTAGCCGAATTCGTCACGCTGCAAAAGACCTTCGCGGACTCGCCCAAGTCTTGGAGCGTGGATGCCAAAACGATAAACCCGGCAACCTTCGACCTATCGGTGAAGAACCCGAACAGCATTGAGGAAGTGGCGCACCGCAGCCCGAAGGCGATTATGGACGAAATCGCCGCACTCGACGCCGAGAGTGCGAAGGTGCTGCAAGCTATCCGGGAGCTGCTGTGAAGGCGAGGTGGGAAGAAAAGCTGGTCGGCGAGGTCCTCCAATTAGAGTATGGAAAGCCGCTCGATGAAATGGATCGGAGGCGAGAGGGGCACTATCCAGTTTACGGTGCGAACGGAGTGAAAGATCGGAGCGATAAGTTCTACTTCGATAAGCCCAGCATAGTCGTCGGTCGTAAGGGATCAGCCGGTGAGATTAACCTGACCGCGGCGAAGTTCTGGCCTCTTGACGTAACCTACTTTGTTACGTTTGACGACCACCAACATGACTTGGGCTTTCTGTACTACCTCCTGACAACGCTGGACCTTCCAAGCCTCGCCAAAGGCGTGAAACCCGGCATCAATCGAAACGAGGTCTATTCACAGGCCGCAAGAGTTCCGCCACTCCCCGAACAGAAGCGCATCGTCGGCATCCTAGACGAAGCGTTTGACGGCATCGCCACCGCCAAAGCCAACGCCGAAAAGAACCTCCAAAACGCTCGTCAATTGTTCAAATGCGCTTTCGTTGCTCTTGCGAATAAACCCGAGAAAGACGAGTGGCTCACGACAACCGTCGCCGATGTCGCTCTACCAAAGAAGGGATCCAGTCGGACCGGCCCGTTCGGTTCCCAACTGCGGCACGGAGAATTCG
Source organism: Bryobacteraceae bacterium (assembly GCA_039924505.1). Taxonomy (GTDB): domain Bacteria; phylum Acidobacteriota; class Terriglobia; order Bryobacterales; family Bryobacteraceae; genus JBDTAT01. The sequence goes on along the minus strand of JBDTAT010000038.1, from coordinate 269 downwards.
TCGAAGAAGGAATCGCGGTGTTGGGGATCGATAATGCCGTGGATAACGAATTCCGCTGGGGCAAGAAGAGATACATTACACCTGTTAAATTCAGACAACTATCCCGTTATCAGGTAAGGCCGGGCGATGTCTTGATCACAATCATGGGCACTTGCGGCCGATGCGCGATTGTCCCCAACAACATACCTCTAGCAATCAACACTAAGCACCTCTGCTGCATTACCTTAGCAGCCCGTGGTAGAAGTGGCCATTTTCCAGATCGTAAGTTC
>JBDTAT010000037.1:0-3632 GCA_039924505.1 Bryobacteraceae bacterium | reverse complement strand
GCGTCACCTGCGGCGTGCTCCGCCCGGTCACCTTCTCTACAAAGGCCCGGATCGCTCGCCGGCGCTTCTTGTTCTGGCAGCCGAACTCCTGCGCAACCAACACTCTCTGCACCCAGCCGTACACCTCTGCGCGGCTCTGCCCGCTGAAGCGGATCTCCTCGCTGCCCTTCAGAAACTCGCCGATCTGTTGCCCAGTCAGCGTCTCGCTGTTCTGCATGTGTATGTGCATCCGGCCGCAGAACGCCTGCCCCGCTCATCCCTGTTTCATGATCGTCTCGTATTGGACAATTCTCACCCGTTGCGCGCCGACGCGGCGTGTTATCCTAGCGAAAGCAGCGCATTTCTCTTCCCTCGGGCCGGTAGCTCAGTTGGTAGAGCATCGCACTTTTAATGCGGTGGTCGCGGGTTCGAGCCCCGCCCGGCTCACCAAAAAGTTCTCTAATACTCTGAATAATTTACAGCGGCTCCGGGAATTGACGGGGCTATTGCGTGAATTCTATTGGGAGTTGCGGAGAATCGTTCCGAGGCTCCTGAAGAGTCACGGCGAGGATTCAGAATCAAAACCTTGTCCGTCCAAACAACAGCCCGGCCAAATTCAGCTAAGTGTGGTGACGTTCGCCAGATCACCCAGTATCGAATTCCTGGAAAACTTCAGCCGGACGATGTGGCAGGTTTCCGGCAACAGTGGAAAGACATCGGACTGTCGAAGCGGAAGAAGTCAGAGCGGGCGGCTGTAGTTGAAATCACTGCTGTCCAAATCAGGCCAGCTCCAGCGTAAGTTGCTCGGAGTCTGGCAGCGATGGGGGCGTCCCGAACGGTTCGTCCAGCCACGTCTGTAGATCCCGATAGGTAAAGAGGTTCAGCCGCAACATCGACGCCAGATTCGACAGCGACCACTTGGCTTTGGAAAGACGGTGCAGCCACTTCAGCAGCAGGATGGCAATCAGGGCTGTCCAAATCTGGATGCGTAAGGCGTTCTCGCTGGTGCCCACGAAACTCTTCACCTTGAGGCGCCTCGTCCCTCGCGGACTCAATCCCTGTAGAGGAGGACAAACACGCAACGCGCGTTCGGTCACTTTTTCAACTGACACAACGGCCGTTGTTTCAGGTACCTGATCAAACGACTTGACAGGTTGCCGGCTCACTCCTGGCGCGGATGGCGGGCGATGCTTGAAGCAGAGAGGACTTCCCTTTTGCAATAGCCCCATTTCCCTCGTCCGAGGATTTCGGCCCGGCGCGGCCGCCAAATCCAACTGCCGGCATTTTCTTCGGCGCTCCAGCGGCGCTTCGCTTGGCGCCCCCAACGGACAATTCCGATTTCAGCGGAGAGGCGTTTTTCATTACTTCCAACGCCGCCTCCGGGAATCTTCCCGGGAAAGACTTGCCGCGGGAGGTGCATGCCATCGTCGAGAACGTGCGGCGTGAAGCGGGCGGATTTTGCTCCTCAACCGCCAAAAATGGACGTGCGGGACTTTCCGATTTTCACGCGCGCATCAGCGTTCGCCGCAGCCAATCGAGCGCTGCCTGGGTTGCCAGCGCCCGTACGCGCGCCCGGTCGGCGGCGTACTGGAGTCGGCGCGCTTCCAGAATTCCCGGTCCCGCGATACCGATGTAAAACGTGCCTGCCGGATTCTGCTCTGTCCCGCCATCCGGACCTGCATAGCCGGTCAACGAAACTGCCCAGGCCGCGCCGGTCCGTGCGCGCGCGCCGACCGCCATCGCCTTGGCCACCGGTTCGCTGACGGCGGTGTGCTCCACCAGCAGCGCGCGTTCCACGCCCAGCAGCCTTTCTTTCATGGCGTCGGTATAAACCAGCATTCCGCCGAGGAAATACTTCGAGCTGCCGGGCACGCTGGTGATCCGTTGCGCCACCATGCCGCCGGTAATGCTTTCCGCGACGCACAGCGTTTCGCCCCGCGCCAGCAGCATCCGGCCGGCCACCGCCTCCAGCGTCGCGCCGTCGCGCGAATACACGCGGTCCCCTAACAACTCCTCGATTGGCCGCGCCACTTCCTCTACCAACGCCTCGGCCTCTTCCGCCGTTCGGCAGCGCGCCCGCAGGTGAATCTGAATGTCGCTCGCCGCCGCCAAAATGGTCGTTGCCGGATTCTGGTATTTCGTATAAACCGGAGCGATCAACTGATCCAGATCCGATTCGCCCATCCCCGCCACCCGCAGTTCAATCGAGCGGATCGCCTGATGCGGCAGTCTCCGCTCCAGGCGCGGCAGGCACTCGCGCGCGAACATCGATTTCAATTCGTGCGGCGGCCCGGGCAGCAGCATCACTACGAATCCGTCGCGCTCAATCCACTGTCCTGGGGCCGTGCCGCGATCGTTCGGGAGCGGCTCGGCGCCCTCCAGCAGAAATGCCTGCCGCCGGTTTACCTCCGCCATGCGCCGGTTCATCCGCCGGAAGCGAGCTTCAATCGCATCGTACAGCTCCTGCCGGAACAGCAGCTCCCGCCCCAGCGCCAGCGCCGCCGCGTCGCGCGTCACATCGTCTTCGGTTGGCCCCAATCCGCCGCTTAGCACAATAACTTGCGCGTGAGCCATCGCATGACGCAGCGTGTCCGCCAGGCGCGCGCGGTCGTCGCCCACCACGGTCTTGCGCACCACTTCCACGCCCAAGGCGTTCAGTTGACCGGTAAGAAAAAGCGAATTAGTGTCGATTTTTTGCGGGGTCAGCATCTCGGAGCCGACCGCAATAATTTCCGCGTCCGGCATGATCTACAGCGGCCGGCCTTGAATGCCGGCGTCCACGCGGTAGAGCGCGCTGTTGGTCGCCACCACCATCGCCCGCGCCGGCGTGAAGGCCAGCCCCACAATGCCGGGTCCGGAGAGAAACAGGTCGGCCGCGCGATCCGCGCCAATGCGCACCACACCCCGGCGTCCGCCGAGTGAAGCGCACACGTACATCCGGCCCTGGGCGTCGAATGCGAGACCTTGGGGCCGGCCCAGTCCGCGGTAAAACACCTCGACGTTGCCGTTGTTCGAAATGCGATGGACCACGTCGAAGCTCGACGTTGTCGGTCCGCTCACGTAGAGATATCCCTCCGGCCCGAAAGCCAGATGATACGCCGCAATCGACGGCTCCAGCGTCGCGAACACGTAAATCTGCCGCTCCCGGCTGATCTTGAAAATCGTTCCGCTCCGGTCGCCGACGTACAAGTTCTCCTCTTCGTCGAATGCCAGCCCGGTGGCAACGCCCATGCCCTCGGCGTAGACGGACATGTTGCCGCCGGGCGTGATCCGGTAAATAATCCCGTCGTAGCGGCTGGAAACGTACAGCATTCCGTCACGGTCGAATGCCAGGCCGGTGGCATTCATAATGTCGGAAACCAACGGCTCCGGGTTGTTCTTGGTGTCGATGCGGTACACCGAAACCGGCGTCTTCTGCCCGCGCGATCCGCTGAAACTGGTGAAAAGATTCCCTTGGGTATCGACCGCCGGATTCGCCACCGGATGCAAGCTGTCGGCCACCTGCACGCCGATCTGGCACTTCCACGCCGCGGCCGAGGCAGCCGATCCGTTGCCGACCGACAACTCTCCGTCCGCCGCGCCTTCCGGCACTCGAACGATCAACAAGGATTCCGACCCGATGACAACTGGCGCGCCATTCCCGCCAATCGTGA